>JANYDP010000126.1 GCA_025363535.1 Verrucomicrobiota bacterium
AGGATGTCGTAGTCCACCCGAACTACTGCCGTCGCATCGGCCGCGCCGGAGTTGCGGACGCCGAGATAATAACGCTGGCCCCGCAACAAGGGCGGCGTGCCATTTGTTACCAGCACCGGATTGCCTACTCCGCCGGTCGAAGCTGTCAGCAGAATAATGTCACCCGCCGCAATGCCGGTCGGCGGATTGGTCTGGTTGAATAACAAATCCACCGGCACGCTGGACGACACGAGTCTGTTCGTGGCGTAGCTCGCCCACGACGGCACATCCACGGTGAAATAGGCGGTCTTCCCGGCGGGCACCGTGTTGGTGGAAGCAAGGTAGGGACTCAATGGCACCGCCGTCGGTGAAGTATTCTGGAAGATCATCTGCATCTCCCAACTGACCAGTTCTCCCGCCGAGCCGGTATTGCCAGCGCGGGAATCATTAATCTCCAGCGTCCACTTGCCGCTGGCGTTTTGTCCGACCAGATCGGAAAGAACTTCCTCGGGCAGATAGTAAAGGTTGCCCGGAGGTGCCTGCGCCAGGGCAAAGGAATCCAGCAACATGCCCGGCTGCCGCCCCACGATCTGCATGGGCAGCGAGTTGGTGGTGGCGGTGAACGTGAAGCCCTGCACCTGCCAGCCGTTGTTGGCACCCAGGATGACGTTGGTTATCCCACCCAATGAAACCTGCGCCTCGGCGAGACTCAGCGGCGGCGTGATGGTCGGATCGAATTTGCCGACAATGGGATTGGTGAAGGAGTTAAGGTTCGTCGCCGGAGCCGAGAGGCGGTAGATGGCAAAAATTTCCGAAGCCGACAGGCTGCGATTGTAGATGCTGACCTCATCCATCTTGCCGCCATAGAAATTGTTGGTCACCCGGCTCATGTCCCTGCCCAACAAGACATCGCCGCCGGTCTTGGGCGTGAACACGATGCCGCCAAAGTTGGTCGTGGCCACATTCGTCCCGTTGTAATAGAGGTTCGCCACGCCCGTGTTGGTGTTGTAGGTGAGCGCCACATGCTGATAGACATTGCTCTGCACCAATCCGGGCGCGGAGTAGAAGATGTGCGAGACGTTGTTGGTGTCCACGAGATCGGCATAGAGGCGGCCATTGCCGGCCAAGGTGGTATTCGTGACCGAAATCCACAACTGCACGCCGTTGGTTTGAATTTCATTTACTTCCACGACGCCATAAGTCCGGTTGGTCACCGGGCCGCCGCAATAGCGTCCCGCGTTGTCCGCCAGCACCCATAGTCCGGCCTGGACATTGGTCGGGCTGAGAATGGAAACGTAGTGCTGGTTGGCAATGCAGTTGGACGGCTGGGCGGCGGCCCAGTTGGTGTAGAACGGACTGCTTTGCCCGCTGGCCCAGAAGAAATTTCCGAGGGCGTTGTTCGTCAACCCAATCCACAGACTATGGTTGGTGCCGCCGTATTGGGCGAAGGTATCCACGATCCAGTTCGCTTCGTTCGCGTCGTTTAGAGTGGCCAAGTGTCCGCCGAGCGAAATGGCGATCTGTTCGGACTTCGTCCAACTATTCGTGCCCAGCAGATAGTAGTAGTGATCGGTGGCGCGGTTCAGGAAAGGGCCGGCGATGATGTCCACGTTCGTAGAGGAGCGGTTGGTGCCTTCGAGGTTCACATAGTAAGTCGGACCGTTGGTGGGAACAAAGGCGAGCCACTCCACCAGCGGCTGCTGGAAGGAAATGTTGGTGGGATTGATCCAGCCTTCCACCGTCATGCCGCTGCCCGTGCCGACATCCAGCGGAATAGACTGGCGGATTTGCACGTAGGAGTTGGTGCCGGCGAACCGGAACTGCTGACCGGCGTCCTCCATTTGAAACGCCTGGCCGACCGCGCCGCCGGGAAATTCAAACCGCCCGATCAACGAGCCGTTGTTGCCCAAGACCTCCGGGTCGGAGCCATCAAGGGCGTTGCCTTCACCCCGCCACCAACCGGCGATGCCCGGGCCGCGATAGTAATAGGTGAGCGTGTACTTTTTCCCGGCGGTCATCGGCACCGACCGATTAATGGTGCCCAGGGCCAGCGCCAGGAAATTGGTGCCCGCCTGCGCGACGTTCGTGTCGGTGACGACCGATACCTGGTTGTTATTTAGGGCCACCAGATTGGTGCCGACCAGGGTGTTGGTGAACAGATTCCAGCCGCCGAACGCGTCCACAATATTGTTGGACGCAAGGTAATCCCCGTTGGTGGCCACTTCAAAATCACTCAGGTTGAAGTTGGTGCCAGTGCCGGGGAGATCGTATGGCGGCACGCCAAACTTGATCGGTGTAGTCGCTAAGGCGGGATCGTCCGTAAAGGTCAGATAGGTGTAATCGGCGTTCACGACTGTCGGAGTATAGACCCATCGCGTATTAGTATTAGGATTGCCGCCCTGGTTCATCACGATCGTGATGCTGGTTCCAACGCCCGGACCATATGGAATTTGGAACTGCCCCGCCCCGCCGATGAGTCCAGTGCTGAATATGTCCACGCCGTCGTAATAGACATCCATCGAGTCGGGAACGGTGAAGAAGTTATAATTGACGAGCAGGATGCCGGAGGTGGCCACGGGTATTAGAATGTTGGTATTGGCGTTTGCATCGCCGGCGGTCGTCGTGCCAAAAAAGTTTGTGGTGATGTGCAGGTGGCCGAGGTTGGTGGCGTTCAACCCGCCACGATCTTCAAACAAGACAAAGCGTCCGCCCGTGGGACTGATCAGCGTGAGCGTCAAGTCCGACACACGAGGATGGTTCAACACCACGCCCACCGCCGCCGAGGCGAGCAGTTTGTTGTTCGTGATCTGGATGGAGGAATAGCTGATCGCATCATCCTTGATGGGCACGGCGTTGCTGGAGGCGAAGGCGATGGGAGTGACGTTCTGCAGGTTTCTCGTCAGGGTGTTGGTATAGCAGAAGTCCACCGGCGCAGCGTTTGAATTGATCACCGCCCAGAACAGCGTCAGGCCTGGTTGCAACGGCGGCAGATCGGACAGATCCACGGTCAGACAATCTCCGCCCACGGCGATGTTCTTGGTATAGTCGAAAGCAGTCCGGGTCGGCAGCGCGCCGTTGCGCGCGACGAGTTGCAGCGGTAATGCGTTGCTGTAAATGCAAAACCTGTCGGCGGTCGCATTGAACGGCAGCACCGCCGGGAAGGGTTCATAGCCATTCCCTTGAATGGTGAGACAGCCCGATGCAATCACGCCATTGGTGTCGCCCGGCGGCAGATTGTTCTGAACGAACGGATCAATATGAATGCTCAGTCCATCCACCCGCCCGGTATGAGTCAGGGCATTATCCACCTCGACCAACGTCCATTGGCCGTTGATAATGTCGCCAATATATCCCGCCAGACTGCCCGGCCCGTCGGACAATCTCGCTCCGGACGCCGGGTTGGCACCGGTATCTTCGTACACGCCCTGCTGGGTGATGAGGCTGTTGCCGAACGTGTGATTGTTCAGCACGACCGGCTTGGCTCCGTCATGCGTCAACGTGCCGATCAAGTCGCCGAAGTTCTCATGGGTAATTAGGTTCGTAACAGTGACCCGACGGACCCGGACGTTGGGCGCCGCCACCGCATAAGCCGTGACCGCTACCGCTCCCGGCAGCGCCGGGCTGCCATCGGGAATAATAGCCGGGGTCGGATAGCCAATGAAGGTATTGTCGCCGTTGTTAAATGGGAACAAGCTGAACAGGGCCGTCAAGGTGTACTCCGCCGCCAGGTGATCTTCCGACTTCACGCCGATATAATAAACCTGGTTCTGCGCGGCATTGCTTATGACGACCTGCTCAAACCCGCCACGTCCCAGCGACTTGATCGCATTGGTCATAACTATCGGATCCAAAGTGATCAACTTCGAGTCAGTGGACACATACAAATCAATGTCCGCCTGCGCCCGCGCCGCCTGGTCGGTAAACAACATGTTCGTTACTCCCATTCGCGAGGGCGCGAGATCAATGGGCAGCGACGTGGCAAACAATGCATTGGTAAAGGTCGTGGTGTTGGTGATGACGTAGAAATGCCATTGGTTCGTTTCGCCTAGTGTAATCAAACCGTTCGTGGTCAAATCCGGCACCACATTCGTGTCCATCAACGGCGAGTTGGCCCCGACCCGCTGTTCTCCCAGCGCCTGGCCGAAGATGTTGGGATTGGTGGCTCCAAACTCGTTCGTCATCACGGTGACGTTGGTGTAATTCGGTGAAATGATTCCCGCGTCCTGCAAAACCGTTAGTCCGGTGGCGAGTTGTCCGTTGCCGCTGGAAATCACCAGTGCGTAATCCTGCACAATCCCGTTGGTATGCGCGGTGACGGCGTTGACGTTCACTGAACGCGCGATGACGGTGATCGAATAATTGGTTCCCAACGTGGGCGAGAGGTAGATGTTCTCCACGTTGTTGACAAGGTCGAGATTCGGCAGACCGTTCGTGTCCCACTCGACGTTGAAATTCGCGCCCGCCTGGATGTCGTTGCCAAAATAAACCAGCGGCGTGGTCGGGTCGTCCAGGTTCGTAATGACCAGGTCCAGATTGTTCACCAGCTTGACGCCGGCGGCGGGGTTGCCCGGCGGATCGGTCCAGACCAGCGTCACGCGCAACGGCTGATTCTTCGCCGAGTTGGAAACACTGACGTTAATCGTGCGGCTGTCCCCCGTGGCCAACGCATTGGTCGGGCTTTGATCATACATCAGCATGGGCCGGGGTGTATTGATCGGCGGGTTGACGATCGTCGTCACATTGGTGAACGACGCCGGCAGGCTGTTCGACAGACTGATCAAACCCCAGCCTTGGTAATTGATCGTGTTCTGAACCTGGAAGTCATAGACGGAGTTGACCGAACGCGCGCCGTTGATGAGCAATGCCTTCATCAGGGCCGGGCTGTTGGTGATCTGCTTCAACTGGAAAAACTCCTGCATCAACGCCAGCACGCCGGATACCGCCGGGGCCGCCATGCTCGTGCCGGATTCGTAGCGATACCAATCCGGTTCGCCGATGGAATTGTTGAGGTTGCTCAACACTTCGAAATAATTGCCCGCGTCATTGGTCGTCACCACCGTCACCTGCAAATCAAACGTGACCGGCCGGTTGGTCAGATCGCCGACGGCATAATAATAAATCGTCCCGTTCACCAGCGGCGCATCCGGCGGCAACGACACCGTATTGTTGGCCACGAAATCGTTCGTCGTGGGCACGTCGTTCAGCTTCACGTAGATCGGCAGGTTGACCGAAGGCGAAGCGTTAAAGGCCTGAATGGTCAGTTGCACGGCGTTGTTCGGCACAAACACCGACGGGAAAATTTTCAGCCCGTTGGTCGTCACCGTCTGATGGAGATAAGTGACCGTGTTGTAGTTGGTGGGATTGTAGTAACTTAGTTCATCCCACTGCCGCGAGCGCGTGGAAACTTCGAACGTGCCCGGCGCCACCACGTCCGGTTTGAACCGCCCGAAATCCCCTTCGATGCCGATGCCCACGTTTCCGCGCGCGGAAAATCCCGCCACCTGGTTGCTGCTGTCCGTCGAGCCAATCCACGGCGTGCTGGTGTTCGTAATGCCCGCCGTGATCTTCATCACCTCGTTCGTGATCCGGCGCGGCAGCTCGACGGCCCCGACCGTAATCCCGTTCTTGGATGTAGCCGGGGAGACGATGCTTTCCGGACTCCCGCTCACCCCGCTGTCATCACCATTGCCGCCATTACCCGCTGCGAACACAAACAGCACCGGCTGCGAACCGGTTGTTTCCGGCAAGGCGTCGCGCACCGCCGCATCGTAACTG
>JANYDP010000132.1 GCA_025363535.1 Verrucomicrobiota bacterium
AAGGAGCGGCGGTGGACGTGCAGCAGGATTTGATGCGCTACACCGTGGATGTCACCACCAACCTGGCGTTTGGTTACGACATGAACACGCTCGAAAAAGAGGGCGAAGTGATTCAAGATCATCTGGAGAAAATTTTTCCGATGATCAACCGCCGCATCAACGCGCCCTTTCCCTATTGGCGTTATTTGAAGCTGCCCGCCGATCACGCGCTGGACAAGTCGCTGGTCGCCATCCGCGAGACAATCAACGGATTCATCACGCGCGCGAAAGAACGACTGGCGCAGAACCCGGAACTGGCGGCGCACCCGACCAATTTTCTGGAGGCAATGCTGACGGCACGCGACGAAGGCGACACGGCGTTTACCGACGAGGAAATATATGGCAACGTCCTCACGCTCCTGCTGGCGGGCGAGGACACCACCGCCAATACGCTCGCATGGATGATACATTTGATGACCGAGCATCCCGAAGTGCAGGCCCGGATGCAAACCGAGGCTGCACAAGTAGTGAATGACGCGGGCCTGTTGAGCCAGCTCGCGGACGCCGAACGCCTGGAATACATCGAAGCCGTGACGCACGAAACGATGCGGTTGAAGCCCGTTGCGCCGGTTCTTTTTTTTCGAGCCACTTGAGGACGTGGAGATCGGCGGCGTGGCCGTTCCCAAAAACACCCCGCTGATGCTGCCCACGTTTCACGGGCCGTTGCAGGAAACACACTTTGGCGCGGCGGATCGGTTCCGCCCGGAACGCTGGCTGGAAAAGGCAGCGCCTTCCGGCTGTCCTCACAATGCGAGGGCGTTCGTTCCGTTCGGCGCCGGTCCACGCTTCTGCCCGGGACGGCAGCTTGCCATGGTGGAGATCAAGACGGTGATGGCCATGCTGTGCGCCGCGTTCGAGGTTTCAAAATCGGAAGCGAATGGACCGGTGCGGGAAATTTTTTCATTCACGATGATGCCGCAAAATCTGTTCGTGCGTTTCCAACGGCGCCAGCCCACGAATTGACGCTGCCATATTTTTCACGCACCCTCCGCGCCATGCCGGGCCGGAAAAAACCTTCTGAATTCGTCGCGTGGTGCCAGCAACGCGTTGACCGGAGACCTCCTATTCCTTAGCCTTCTGCCAATGTCTGCCAACGCGAGCTTTGACCACTTTGAAAAAGAACTGAACCGTCTCGTCGAATCCTTTGGCAAACGCCTCGCCGATCTCAAAAGTTCCGATTACAACGAAGCCAAGCTCCGCGACGATTTCCTCAACCCCTTCTTCGCCGCCCTCGGCTGGGACATGACCAACAGCCAGGGGCTCATCCAGCGCGAACGCGAAGTGGAGATCGAGAGCGCCACGCAGATCGGCGGTGGACGCAAGCGCGCCGACAAGCGCGACCGTTTTGTTTGCGAAGCCAAGAAACCCGCTGAAGAACTCAATGCCCGCTACGCCTTTCAAGCCAAACGCTACGCTTGGAACAAAGGCGTTCCCGTCGCCGTCCTCACCGATTTCGAGGAGCTGAAAGTTTATCTCGTCGGCGGCAAACCGCACTTGGACGAACCGCAGGTCGGCGAATGGAAAAGCTGGCACTTCCGGCAATACCCGCTCATCGCCCGAGAAATCTGGAATCTACTTTCCCGCGACCAAGTTGCCGCCGGCGGCATTGACAAACAAATTGACGCTCTGCCCAAGAAAGCCACTGGCACAGGCAAGGCAAGGCAGCAATGGCTCATCAAGCCCGCCCGCACGCGTTCGCTCGATACCGACTTCCTCGAATTCCTCGATGAGAACCGCCGCGAACTCGCCTCCGACCTCTACAAAAACAACGACCACGACGAACTCCTCGACGGCAACAAGCTTACCGAGGCCTGCCAGCGCATCATCGACCGCATCCTCTTTCTCCGCATCTGCGAAGACCGCGACATTGATACCGGCACAACGCTCCAAAGCATCGTTGAAACGTGGCGCAAGAATACCGGCGATGACGACAGCGGACGCCGCGCCTATCAGCAGCCGATGGAAATGCGCGACGCCCCGCCCACCGACTACGGCGCGAGCGGCATCCGTGCGCCCAAAGATTCTTTGTGGCGCGCTATCGTCCGCCACTTTCGCGCACTGGATCGTCGCCCGCCCACGCACGTCCCGTTCTTCAACGGCAATCTTTTCAAGCCACATTTCACCGAGACACTCATCGTCGGTGACGAATGGCTCGCCGGGTTCATCGGCGAATTGAGCGATGACGAATCGGTGTATCTGTTTGAAGTCATCCCCGTGGAAATCCTCGGCAGCGTCTATGAGCGCTTCCTCGGCAAAGTCGTCCGTCCGCAGGGCAAGGGCATCACCGTCGAGGAAAAGCCGGAAGTCCGCAAGGCGGGCGGCGTCTATTACACCCCGCGCTACATCGTGGATTACATCGTCGAGCAGACCGCCGGAAAATTGCTCAATGAAATCGCCGCTGAAAAAGAAACTGAAGGCGTGAAGGCCTTCGCCACGAAAACCGAACAACTTCGCCTGCTCGATCCCGCCTGCGGCTCTGGTTCGTTTCTCATCCGCGCTTTTGAACGCGTCTGCGAACACTGGCAGAAACGGTTGACTCACGATCTCCGCGAGGTCTTGGACTGCGCCAGCCCTCTGGCGCTTTCGGGCACGCCGGACGATGCAAAGCGGCAGAGGGCTGCCGCAGTCCAAGACGCTAGCGCGCTGTCCACCGAACAAAAATCCGCCCGCGCCGCGTGGCAGAAAAAGCATCGCGCCCTCTGCTGGCTGGACGAATCCACCGGCGACATTCACCTGACCGTGGAACTCAAACGAAAAATCCTCACCCAAAACATCTACGGCGTGGATCTGGATGCCGCCGCCGTGGAGGTCACCCGACTCTCGCTCTACATTCTTGCTAAACCAGCCGCGATACTTTCAAATAATTAGGCAATGAGTTTTAACGCGATTGAATTGTGTGCAGGTGGTGGCGGCCAAGCTCTCGGCTTGGAAATGGCTGGGTTTCATCACGTCGCTGCGGTCGAATATGAAAAGCATTATTGCACTACGCTACGAACAAACCGGCCTCATTGGAAAGTTGTCGAGGACGACATTCGCAATTTTCGCTCTCAAGATTATTCAGGCATAGATTTGATTGCCGGCGGTGTGCCGTGCCCACCATTCAGCATCGCGGGCAAGCAACTCGGCGGTGACGACGAGCGCGATATGTTTCCGGCAGCACTAAAAATCATTGAAACGATTCGTCCTCGTGCCGTGCTTTTAGAGAATGTTCCTGGCCTTGCATCTGCAAAGTTTGAAGGCTACCGACGTGCATTGATGGCTAAACTTTCAAAATATGGATACCAACCAGAATGGAAAGTTCTCCAAGCGACCGATTTTGGAGTCCCGCAGTTGCGTCCGCGTTTTATTCTCATTGCTTTGCAGCCGCGCGATGCAGAATTTTTTGAATGGCCAGAAGCAACCGGACCATTTCGTTCAGTTGGAGAAAGCCTTGTAGATTTGATGGGGGCAAATGGCTGGTCTGGAGCAGAAGCTTGGGCTGGTCGGGCATTGGCGATCGCGCCGACAATTATTGGCGGTTCAAAAAAGCATGGTGGGCCAGACCTCGGCCCAACTCGCGCAAAAAAACAATGGCGCGAACTTGGCGTGGACGGAATGGGTGTTGCAGATGAAGCTCCCGACGAAAACTTTCCTGAAAATGGCCTGCCACGGTTGACGGTTCGGATGGCGGCTAGAATTCAAAGTTTTCCTGACGAATGGGAATTTGCTGGAAAAAAAACCATTGCTTATCGTCAAGTTGGAAACGCTTTTCCACCGTTGGTTGCGCGTGCTGTCGGTTTAGCAATACGTCGAGCACTCAATCGACAACGCGCTCAAATAAATGGCGTTGAACGAGCCGCCGAAATGAGATTGCTGGAAAAACACAAAACAAAAAAAATCTATGGCAAAGGAAAAAGGCTCTAAACAACGAATTCTTGAATTCCTCCTCGCAAACATCGGACGCGTCATTGAGAGCAAAGAACTTCAAGAAGCTTCCGGCTGGAAAGCCGAATGGGCGCGGCGTGTGCGAGAACTTCGTGACGAAGAAGGCTATCAAATCCTATCACACAAAGATCGATCCGATTTGAAACCTGGACAATACTTGGTTGAAAGTATCAAGAGGGTTCCAGCTTTTAGGCGTGGCATTTCAAAAG
>JANYDP010000153.1 GCA_025363535.1 Verrucomicrobiota bacterium
GTGCTGCTCATCGTCGAAGATGCCGACGCGCCCACGCCGCAACCTCTCGTGCATGCGATCGTTGTTGACCTGCCCGGCGGGGATGCGGCTGCGCTGCCCGAGGGCGCACTGCCGAGCGGCGACCACGCGGGCAGCGGCGTGAAGACCGGGCGCAACTCCTACCTGCTGGCTGGCTGGCTGCCGCCCGACCCGCCGCCGGGCCATGGCGTGCACCGCTATGCGTTCCAGGTGTTCGCACTCGAGGCCGGAGGCGATCCTTTCGATGAGACACCGGGCCGCGAAGCAGTAACGAATGCGATCCGCGAGCGAACCGATGACGGATTGGGACTTCCGCAATGCCGCCACCGCACCAGCACCGAAGCCCTCGTGCGAACCCTGCAACTGTTCAAGCACGTTGAGGCGCGAACGCTTCTCGGCCTGCTGCTGCAACAACTTGTCCTGCTCGGCGGAAGACTGATGCAGCTCGGTCTGCAATTCCTTCAAGCGCGTCTGGCGCTGCTCCACGGAACCACGCTTGGTGGCGACACTGAGCTTGTCGGTCTCGACGTTCGCCGCGAAGGAATTCATCCGCGACTCCAAAGCGGTGCGCTCTTCTTCGAGTTGAATTTTCTCGGCGGAAAGTTTTTCGAGGCGGATGAAGTTGCCCTGCTTTTGCAGATCGAGCGCGTTGATCTCGTTGCGGGCGCGGCTCAAATCTTGCGCGGCGGAGAAGGCGTCCGACTGGGCTTTGCGCAAGGCTTCCTGACGGTCGCGCAAATCTTTTTCAACCTGCTGCAAGGCGGCCTGCTTGGTGGACAACGTCTCGCGATGCTGCTTCAACGAGGCTTCGGAGGCGGTGAGACGCTCGGTGATGCCGGCGAGTTCCAGGGTCGCGGCCTGGCTGCGTTCTTCAAACTGCGCGATGTCCGCCAGCGCCTTGGAATTTTGCGCCGCCAGTTCGCGGAGGCGCTCCTCGTTGAAGCTGATGCGGCTTTCGTTGCGGTCAATCTCGCCTTTCAGCTCCAGCCCGCGCTGCTGCATCGCGCCGATCTGCTGTTCCAGTTCGGACAGGCGACCGCGCAATTCCATGATCTCGTCTTCGCGGCGAAGGACTTCGGCGGAACCGGTTTCGATTTCGTCGCGGAGATTTTCGGCGGCGGTTTGCCTCTCGGAGATTTCCCCCTGCAACACGTCGAACTGATGCCGCGCAAGCTGGGTGTCGAGGTGCTGGAGTTGCTGGGAAATCTGTTTGTAGCGCCGCGCCTTGTCGGCCTGACGCTGGAGTGAGCCGATCTGGCGTTTGACTTCCTTGATCGTGTCGGCAACGCGCAAAAGATTCTGGTCGGTGTATTCGAGTTTGCGGAGCGATTCTTTTTTCTGCGCCTTGAACTTGGTGATGCCGGCGGCTTCCTCGAACACCATGCGGCGATCCTCCGGTTTGCTGGAAAGAATCTGCGTGATGTTGCCCTGGGCCATGATCGAGTAGCTCGTCTTGCCCATGCCCGTGCCCATGAAAAGCTGCTGCACGTCCCGGAGACGACACGGCGTCTTGTTGATGAAATATTCGCTGCCGCCGTCGCGGAACACGCGGCGCGTGACGGTGACTTCGGTGTAGGCCATCTCAACTCCCGCCGCGCGCAGGTCTTCCTCATTCACGCCGCCGATGGTCAAAGACACTTCCGCCATGCCGAGCGGCTTGCGGCCGTCGGTGCCGTTGAAGATCACATCGGCCATCTCGCCGCCACGCAGCGCCTTGGCGGATTGTTCGCCAAGCACCCAACGGATGGCGTCCGAGATGTTGGACTTGCCGCAGCCGTTCGGGCCAACAATGGCGGTGACGCCGGGCTGAAAATTCAGCGCGGTCTTGTCCGCAAAGGACTTGAAGCCGAGGACTGTCAAATTCTTGAGATACATGATGGTTACTCTTTCAAAACTGCCCAGATTGTAAAGTGGAAAACCACAATATGCAGGGCAAAGTTATTCACACAGCACAACTAATTGGTGAGGAACCGAGGTTTGGTTTGTGCCGACCGACTGCTATTTTAACTGCTAAACCGCTTGGATTTAATACGACCGGAAGGGGATTTGGTCAAATGAATTTCACTCCAATCTTACCGGGCAAAGAAACTTATGCCTGGACTTCCTTGTAGAAAATATCCTTCCAGTTTTTGTTTCCCAAACCACGGTCGTGGGCTTTGTGGATGTAGGTCAGCTCGCTGAGATCGCGTTCGAGCAAATGCGTGTAGCCGTAGCTGTCCACGGCGACCATGTCGGTGCCAGCGACCACCGTGCCCATGTGCTTCACGTCGGAGAGCCGCCCGCCCGTCGGGCCGTTGCTCATCAGTACATTCATGCCGTCAAGAATCACCAGCGTGGGTTTCATCATCAGTGCAAAGTCGGACACGATGCTGTGGATGTGCTGGTGAAATTGATTCCGCCGTCCGCCGAGCAAGCCATACCAGTTCTTCATCGTCATGGAAGCGTGGCAGAGATTGTGATCCTTGCATGGCGCGAGGCCGATGACTTTGGTGGCGCGCTTGAACGGCAGGTTGAAGAACGTCCAGTGCTTGAGAATTTCGCCATCGAGCTGCAACGGACCGAATGAATTGGACTCGGGATAAAGCAAGGTTAGGTCAAGTTCGTCCGCCACCGCTCGTAGCCCGCTCTTGATGAAACAACCAGTTGGGCTATTGATCGGATTGTCGGCGATGATGATCTTCGAAGCGCCCGCCTCGCGAACCAGTTTGGCCACGGCGCGCAAGGCATCAGGATGGGTCGTGGCCGCCAGCGCCGCCGGACGATCGAACGCGACGTTCGGCTTGATCATCACGATGTCGCCTTTCTGAATGAACCGCTCCATGCCACCGAGCGCGGTGATGGCGGCGCGAATCACATTCTCATGTTCCGTGCCGTGGGCGATGGACAGTGAGGGCAGCACCTTGCTTGGCTCCAGCTTGTAGTTCTTAAGCGCCATGCCCGTCTGCGCTTCGAAGCCGGGCACGAAATGATCCGGCTGCCACAAGGCTTTTCCGAGTGCGACCGAACCGGCGATCAAGGCTCCGGTCGCCCCGGCGCGCACGAGAAATTCGCGGCGGCTGACCCCGGTGGGTTCGGGTTCGTTGGCATCGGGGAGCGTATTCATGGGTTAACCTTTCGCTTAATGGAGCTGGCCTTGCAAATACTTTTCGAGGAACGACCGCGCCAGACTCGTGTCTGTCGCGTCAATCACGCCGCCGATTTCACCTTCGCGCTGATAGATGATTTTCCATTTGTCGAAGTTCTGCGCTTGAAAAATTTTCGCCGCATTTGCCTCTGGCAATTCCGTGGCGTTGCCGCCGTATTTGCCGGAGAAGGCGAGGAAGGATTTCCACGCCGCCGCCGCCGCTTCGGGCGTGGTGGTCATCAAAAAAAACGTCAGCTTTTGGCCGCTGAATTCATACGTCGCCTGAAACACATTGTTGAGAAAGGATTGCCCCAGCGCATTTTCGGGAACGAAGGTCACGCTGTCGGCGAGCATCCCGGTGGCGGGAAGTTTGCGGCGCGCGGCCAGACCGGCATCATCAACGGGCAATGCTTTCGCCCGGTTTTCAGCAATGGCCCGGGCGGTGGCGAGGGTCTTGGCGTTTTGATCGGAGCAGATGATCTGCACATAAACTCTTCCCTGACGGAAGAAAAATCCCATTTCGCTGGCGTAGCCATCCGAAGTAATTTCCAGCGGCTTGCCTTTCGGATCGCGCTCCTGGGCGTACAGGCCGAACGCATTGATGGGCGTGTCGAAACCGTATTCGTAAACATCCACGTAGCCGCCGGCCGTGCCATCAATGGTGAACGAGCGATAACGCAGTTGCTGGCAGTTGAAACTCACATACGCCGGCGAGCGACCGTCAATTTTTTCGTAGAGCGTTTCGGCGTTGTAAAATTCCGTCTTGCCCATCGGTTGGATGCCGGCCACCGAAATCTCCATCGGCTCGCCCGTGGCAGGCTTGGCAGTGATGGCGGTTGCGCCTTCTTCGTAGGCACCTTCTTTTGCGACGGGAGTTTCGGCGGCAGGTTCAACCGTTTTCGTTGCCGCCGTTTCGCTGGGCGTTCCCTCGGTGCCGCTGTCGCTGCGACCCATGCGCAGCGTGGCCGATTTTCCTTCCACAACATTCGCGGTGGATTTGAGGGCGTCGGGTCGCAGGCTGTAGCGGTTGGGGTCAAAGTTTTTTCCCTTGATCCAAATCGCCGCGCCGATGCTGACGATCAGAATCAGAATGACCGCGCTGGCAATTTGCTCAACGCGAGGAATGGCGGGGCGGACAAATTGGTTTCGATTCCGCTTCGTCTCGACCTTGGGCGCTTTGGAATCAACAACGGTCATTAGTCAGGCGAAGTATCGTTCGGCGCGGCGGATGATTTCCGGGTAGTCGGTTTTGAAATGGCACGCATCGCGCATCGCCACCAGATCCACTTGCGAAGTGTTGCGGCATATTTCCGGAAGTGCTTGATAAAGTTCACGCGCTCCGAGGTGCCCGTCCTGTTCGTAGTAGGTGACAAAGCGGGATATATCGTGGAAGGCGAAATCCGTGCGGGCGCTGAACTCCGCGCACGCTGGGCAGCCGGTACACATCGTGCGCCGTCCGGCCATCATCGTTTGCCTGAGCAATTCTAGGTGCGCGGTCTTGAGGGGTTCCTTGAAACTGCGGGCGGCATCGGTGCTGGCCTGCATCTGATCCACGTTGTCAATCATGTTGCAGACGGCGGAAATGCGCGGGTCGCTCCAGCAGGCGTGCAGTTTCGCCTGGTGCACATTCAGCCCCATCTTTTCAAATTCCGGCAGGCGCTTGGGCACGTCCTTCACGTCGCGCATGGTCTTCATCGCCACCAAGCCGATGCCCGCTTTGTGCGCGGCGTCGAGGGCTTTGTCGAACGCGCCGCCCTTTTCATAAAACGGATTGAACGCGAGCATGATGATGTCAATGAATCCACCTTCCGCCGCTGCATTCAAATAATCGCTCAACCGTCCATCGTGGCAGGAGAACCCGACCTTCTTGACCTTGCCGGAACTTTTCAACTGCTCGGCGACTTTTTTGAACGCGTCGCTCTTGGGCCATTCCAGTGACCCTTCGCCGTATTCGCGCGGACCGAGGCCGTGGATGTAGAGGGCGTCCAGATATTTCGTGCCGCAGGCGGCGAGGCGCTTGTCCACCATCTCCAGCAACTGCTCCGGCCCTTTGCGCGGATGATCTTTGGAAACGAGGAAAATTTCTTTGCGCCGTTCGGGATACTTGGCGAGCCACTTGCCGATGATCGGTTCCGACTGTCCGCCCTTGTAGCAATCTGCGGTGTCGAAATAACGGATGCCCATGGACCAGGCGATGTCGAGATATTCGGGCGTCAAGGCCGCCATCATGCCGCCCAGGCAGACCATCGTGACCTTGGTGCCATCCTTGCCTAGCGAGCGCATGGGCAATTCCTTGGCGGGCGCGGGTGCGGCCGTTGTCGGCAAGGCCGCGTCTGTGGCTGCGGCGGACACGGAAAAGTTCTGCGCCAGCGCGAGACCGGCGGGAACGGTGAGGGCGGTTTTGAGAAAATTCCGGCGAGATGAATCAGTTTGATTTGTTTTCATAACGGTCTTTGGTTTGGGAAACACTATTCTCCCAGACTCCTTCTGCAAGCGGAAAGTTTCAGCGAATTACTTCAAACCGGCCTGCGGGCGTGCTGCCATGTCTGCCACTTACATGCCACCGTAGCTGAAATCGTCGAACAAGGTCACGCTGTCGGCCTTGGTCCAGACCCCGACCTTGCCGGCGTCCGGAAAACTTTCATTCGTCGCTTCGATGACCTGCTTGCCGTCGAACGTGACGGTGAATTTGTTCCCCGCAAAATCCACGCGCAATGTATGCCAGACACCGGGCGCGACCCTGGTGTCCGTGTTCTTGAACGAGACTCGCCGGCCTTTGATCGTGTGGTAAATGGTGACGTTGTCTTCCAGCGCATAGGCGCGGGCGATGTAGTAATTGTCCGCGTCCTTTGCCCGCCAGATGACGCCACCGGCCTGATCCTCCTTGCCCGCGACCGGCTTGAACTTTACTTCCACAAAACCGTCTTTGAGGCTCGTGTCCTCTTTGAGGCAAACCGGATAGGTCGCTTCGCCGGATTGTTTCAGCACATTGGGCTTGCTCGGCGCGGAGTCATCTTTCTCGACCGTCCACTTGGGCGTGCCGCTGCCGGTTTTGGTGGCCGCCCAACCAGCGGGAGCCTCGCCGACTTTGGCGTCGTCGAAATGGACGGTCTGCGCCTGCCCAGCACTGACGAGTACACTGGTTCCGATAATCATGGCCGCAAAAATGTTCACGGCCGGTTATTTATTTTGGGTGGCGAGCGCCGTTTTCAGCGCCTTCGTCAAATCCGCCGCGCGGCCCCGGCCCCAGTAATGCAGAAAGAGGATGCGCGGATTTTCCTGCGTCATGTGGCTGTGAATCGCCACGACGTTTACCCCGTCATGGCGGAGCGACTTCAACACCGGTTGCAATTCGTCTTCGAGCACGGCGAAGTCGCCATCCACGAGCGCATTGTCATCCGCGCCCGCAAACGCCGCCCAGGTGTTCACGCCCATGTCTTTGGTCATCTCGCAGCCACAGGGCATCTTCGTCTTGCGACCGATGACCACTTTGAACATGCCGTTGTTGGCCTGGCCTTTGACCCCGAGAACGCTCTCGATGGATTTGCCGCTGATGGAATTCGTCGCGGGCATCGCGGCACCGCCGAAGGTTTTTCCCGGCAACGGATTCGCCGCGCGGATTTCTTTGATCTTGTCCCACACCTTGCGCACGGCGGTGGCGAGTTTGTCCGCCTCGCCCATGCCGCTGAGGTGCATGAAATAAACCTTCGGCTCGTCATAAAAAAAATGGTTGTGCAGTGCCGTGACGGAAAGGCCGTTGTCCAGCGCAACGCTCATCACGGGATTCACCTCATCCTGGAACAGCACCGTGTCGCCCATGACCATCGCGTCGTCGGACTTTTGTTCGGTGAACGCCGCCCAGGAAGCCAGCCCCATGAACGGCGGCATCGGCCAGCCGTCCACGGAAATTTTCACGTCGGTGCGTGGCGAAGTGATTTTGAAAACGCCTTCGTTGGTATTGAGCGTGCCTTTGGCGCCCGTGAGTTGTTCAATCTTGGCGGTGTCGAGTTTGCCCCCGGCAGCAAGCAATGGCTGGGCGGCGATGAGCGGCCACGCCGTGACGATGAGGAGGAGAATAGGAGTGTCAAAGCCAAGTGCGAGCCGGTAAGTTTTCATGGTTCAACGAATTGAACCTGACACCCGCACCAGCACAAGCACAAAGCCATCGTTGATGAAATCTGAAACCCCCGATCAGCTGGCACGCCACCCCACCTTCGCCGAAGCCTTCCGCTTCTGGCTCAAGCTCGGCTTCATCAGCTTCGGCGGGCCGGCCGGCCAGATCGCCATCATGCACGCCGAGCTGGTCGAAAAGAGAAAGTGGATCAGCGAGGCGCGGTTTCTCCACGCGTTGAATTACTGCATGTTGCTCCCCGGCCCGGAGGCGCAGCAACTTGCCATTTACGTGGGCTGGCTGCTGCATCGCACCGGGGGCGGCATCGTGGCGGGCGCATTGTTTGTCCTGCCCGCCATGTTCATCTTGTGGGCGCTGAGCTTGATCTATGCGACCTGCGGCAACGTGCCCTGGGTCGTGGCGGTCTTCGATGGATTGAAACCGGCGGTGCTCGCCATCGTCCTCGGCGCGGTGCTACGCATCGGCAAAAAATCCTTGAAGAACGAAATCATGTGGACGCTCGCGGCGGCGGCGTTTGCGGCCATTTTCTTTTTCAAGGTGCCGTTCCCGATCATCATTCTCGCGGCGGGGTTGCTGGGATTGCTTGGCGGAAAGTTTTGGAAAAATAAATTCGTCACTCTCGCCGGCCACGGCTCAAAGAATGCCGGCGCGTCCGTGCTTGATGACGAAACCGCCGCGCCTGCGCACACAAAACCCACGGCGGCGCGTGCCCTGAAAGTTTGCGGCGTCTGTCTTACGCTCTGGTGGCTGCCGGTGCTGCTGCTGGGCGTTTGGCTGGGCTTCGATCATCTGCTCGTCAAGCAGGGGCTTTTTTTCAGCAAGGCGGCGATGGTCACCTTCGGCGGCGCGTATGCCGTGCTGCCGTATGTCTCGCAACAGGCGGTCGAGCATTACGGCTGGCTGAACGCCGGCCAGATGCTCGACGGCCTGGGCTTGGCCGAGACGACGCCCGGCCCGCTCATCATGGTGCTGCAATTCGTCGGCTTCCAAGGCGGCTGGAATTTTCCCGCGCCACTTTCGCCGCTGGCGATGGCCACCTTCGGCGCATTCATCACCACCTGGACAACTTTTCTGCCGTGTTTCCTGTGGATTTTTCTGGGCGCGCCGCACATCGAACAACTGCGCGGC
>JANYDP010000166.1 GCA_025363535.1 Verrucomicrobiota bacterium
CACGCCGACAGCGATGATTTGCGGCATGGGTTTGTCGCCGAAGAGTTGGTGCCAGTCCGCTGTGACATCGCGTTCTTCGCAAATCCATTCGCCGGCCCGCGCATCGCCCGACTGCAACGCGATCATTTGCGCCCGGCCAGAAAGTAGGTGAGGCAGCACGGTGTTGATCGATGCCCGATTAGCCCAGATATAATTGAGCGTTCGCGGTGGACCAATGAAAGTATCGAACGCGATGATAATGCGTGCGGTATGATCAAAACTGCTCGCGATGTGGTCGGTGGAATTGGTGGGGATATGATCAATTTTCCATTGCCACCGTGCAATCAACCGCCCGGTTGGGTTAAGTTCAACCTTCGACATGAGCGCCGAACAAGTCCGATCTGCCACCGCCTTCAGGCACATGTTGGAACCTTCGCATGCGATGTAGTAATCAGTCAGCCTGCCGAATCTCAAAGGCTCCCAACGTCCGGCAAGACTGCTTTCAAAATGGTCGGCGAACAGAACCTGATTGGTCCCTTTGCCCTGCGCCTCCCAGCCGCCGACTAAGCCAAACAGCAATGCCAGCAGGTAGTTTATCACTCTCTGCCGGATGGGGAATAAATTCATGGCGTGAACCATAACCAGTCTGAGGTTGCAAACCAAAGTGACATCCCGGCAACATTTTCACGGCTGGCACTCATGCCGCCATCGGCAAACAATCTGCGCGATTAATTTCGCCGAAAGGAGACGCGCATGTCACCGGCCTGTAACGCGCTTCCCACACTATCGCCGAGCGAATTATCATTATGAGCACAAACGGAATCGTCCCGCCGCGCTGCGGGGAAAAAAGTTTGAGCGTGTTTATTTTTTACACGGATTTTCCCTCCGGAGTCCGCGCCAAGATCACGACCGATGGATTGATCCGGCGCGCGGGCCCGACCGTGGAGCTGCTGGTGAATTTCTGGAAGCTCGATTCAATTCCAGAGATCGGCCCACTCAAGCAAGCCATCATCTAGGAAGCGCTCCAGGCGGACCTGTGGATTCTGGCGTGTGGTTCGCCCTGTGATCCAGATGCCCTCATCATGAGGTGGATGAACTCGCTGAGCGCCAACAAATCCGCGAGCAACAGACCGCGTCTGCTCATAGGCCTGTTTAACACGCCGCGCTCGTGTGCCACAAACTTCAACTGGTTCCTCGAAATGTTTTCGCTGTTCGCGAAAAATGTGAGCCGGGAATTCGTTCTGCGACCGCCGGGCTGCGAGTTGTCACAAGAACCAAGCTGGCTCCACGAACCGCTCGGGAGAGTGCTGGAAACCCGCGACCCACAGATTGAACCGGATTACTTTATGCCAA
Source organism: Verrucomicrobiota bacterium (assembly GCA_025363535.1). GTDB lineage: Bacteria > Verrucomicrobiota > Verrucomicrobiia > Limisphaerales > CAIQOK01 > CAIQOK01. Next base: position 1,333 of record JANYDP010000166.1, read on the forward strand.
CCGATTCACTAATGCTTGGTGTGTTGTTGATTTGCGATGTTTGCCGCTAATTGTCCGTTTCATATCGCAAAACCCTGGGCGCGTTCCATTCCAGAGACGCCAAAACCTGATGAGGAGTGATTTGAATGCTGCAACGATTGCAGAAAACGCTCGGATTGAACATCGCCATTACTGGTGAGGCGGGCTCAATGTCCGTGAACCCGGGCCGGTCTTCTTCGGTGGACTTTCGCCGCGTGATGTTCTAAATCTTTCCCGGCACGGCCCTGGTTGTGAAGCGACCAGGGCCGGTCTTTTTTTAATGCACTGGATTGTGGCCAGCCTGTTGTCGGCGGTGTTCCTCGGCGTGTATGAACTTTGCACCAAGCACGCCGTGCGCGGGAACGCCGTCATGCCGGTGTTGTTTTTCAGCACGCTCACCGGCGCGACGGTTTGGTTTGGGTTGCTCTCGGTGCAGGCCCTTCAGCCAGGCCTGTTGCCGGCATCGCTGGTCACGGATGCGCTCACGCCGTTTCAACACCTGCAGCTCGCGCTCAAGTCCGGCATCGTCGCGGCGTCTTGGGTGTTCACCTATTTCGCGATCAAGCATCTGCCGCTCTCGCTCGGTTCGCCGATCCGCTCGATGAGTCCGCTGCTGACCCTGTTCGGCGCGATCCTGATTTTGGGCGAGCGGCCGACGGCGTTGGAATGTGTGGGTGTGATGACCACGATTCTTTCATTCATCGGCCTGTCGTTTGCGGGCCGCCGCGAAGGCGTGCATTTTCATCGCAACAAATGGATTGGTTTTCTCCTGCTCGGAACTTTTTTCGGCGCGATCAGTTCGCTCTACGACAAGTATCTGCTCGGCCGGCAGCGCTTCTCGGTGCCGACGGTGCAGGCGTGGTTTTCAATTTACCTGCTGGTGTGGTTCGTGCCGCTCGCGATTGGGTGGAAACAGCGCTGGTGGCCGCGCAAGGAATTCCACTGGCGCTGGAGCATCCCGTTGATCGCGCTGTCGCTGCTGGTGGCGGACTACATTTATTTCAGCGCCCTGCGTGATCCGGCGTCGCTGGTGTCGCTGGTGATGAGTCTGCGGCGGGGCAGCACGCTGGTCGGCTTTGCGGGCGGGCTGCTGCTTTTTGGCGAGCCGAACGGGTGGAAGAAACTTCCGGCGGTCATCGGAATTCTCGTCGGCATCGCGCTGACGATTTTGGGATAGAGGTCGGTCCAGGAAGCATTCAGCCCGAATTCTGAAGTGGCGGCGGGCATCCGTCCTGCCATGGAGCCGGGGCTTCCAGTTCGGCGGAAAAAGGCGCACGTGTTCGGATGCGCAGACATTTCCCAGCCCGCAAAAAAAACGCTGCTTCCGTGCGGCAAGGATGCCCGCCGCTACCTCGTCCTCGCACCGCTAATTCCACTTCAGAGTCCGGGTTCAAAATATATTCACCTGATGGGTGACCGACCAACTCGAATTCCAACTCCAAAAGGCGGTCGAAAAAGTTTCAACCACAGAGGGGCACTCTTTGAAACCTACTTATTGAGGATCGTGAATTGAAGTGACACGCGATCAAACATCGGAGCGTGAAACATTGCTCCCCCAGACCGTGTGAAAATCACCGGAGCAACACTCCGCACTCCGTTACTCTATTGCCCGGGCCTCAATAAAATTAATTTAACTTGCTTTGGCCGTTGTTGCGACCGCTTGGGAATGTTGTTCATTGCCGCCATTGAACAATAAATAAAGCACTGGCAGCACGATGAGCGTGAGCAGCGTCGCAGAGACAAGGCCGCCGATGATGACGATGGCGAGCGGCTTCTGCGTTTCGGAACCGATGCCGTGCGAGAGTGCCATTGGCAGCAGGCCGAGCATCGCGAGCAATGCGGTCATCAACACCGTGCGGAGGCGGATGGCCGCGCCGCGCGTGACGGCTTCGAGTGGCGTCGCACCTTCCTCACAAAGCTGATTGAAACAACTGACCATCACGACGCCGTTCAGCACGGCTTGTCCAAACAGCGCGATGAAGCCGATGGCTGCAGACACGCTCAACGGAATCCCAAAAATCAAAAGTGCAAAAATGCCGCCGATGAGCGCGAAGGGAACGTTGATCAAAATCAGCAGCGCGCTCTTGACCGTGCGAAACGCGTTGAAGAGCAAAATGAAAATCAGAAACACGCTCAACGGCACGACGATGGCGAGTCGCTTCATCGCGCGCTGTTGATTTTCAAATTCACCGCTCCACGTCACAAACCAGCCGTGCGGCAAAGGAATTTTGGCAATCGCCGCCTGCATGTCGGCCACGGTGCTGCCCATGTCGCGGCCCTTGATGAAGACGCCGATGGCGGAGAGGCGCGTGCCATTCTCACGGCTGATGTTCATGCTGCCGCTCGTCTCGCGAAAGTGCGCGACCTGTTCGAGCGGGATGTGCAAACCATCCGGCGTATCCACAAGAATTTTTTTCAGCTTTGCGAGCGAGCGGTCGGCTTCCGGCAATCTCACCATCACGCTGAAATGTTTTTCGCCTTCCCACAGCTCCGTCGCGGTTTTGCCGGCAAGGCCGGTTTCGATCACGTCTTCGATGTCGCCGATGTTGAGTCCGTAACGCGCGGCCTGCGTGCGGTCAATTTCGATGAGCGCCTGCGGCACTTGCCCGGCGCGATCCACGGCGGCGGTGTCAAGGCCGCGCACGCTGCTGATGGCTTTCACGAATTCCTGCGCCTTGTCGCGCAGCGCGGCGGAGTCGTCGCCAAAAACTTTGATGACCACTTGTCCGTCAATCTGCGAGATGCTTTCGAGCACATTGTCACGGATCGGTTGGTCGAAGCTGATGTTGAGTCCGGGCAGCACGGAAAGATTTTTGCCTAACTCATCAATGATTTTTTCCTTCGTCATGCCCGCGCGCCATTCGCGTTCGGGTTTCAAGTCCACGAACGTCTCGCTCATGTTGATCGGCTTCGGATCCGTGCCGTCTTCGGGGCGGCCAGCTTTGGAGATGACCGATTTCACTTCCGGCGTTTGCGAAATCAGTTCGCGCATCTTGCGGCAATACACACGCGCCTGTTCGACGGAAACGCTCGCGGGTAGATCGGCATTGACCCAGATCGTGCCTTCATTTAACTCCGGCAAAAATTCCGTGCCTAGGTGTGTCGCGAAAAAGAGGCTCACAACCAAGGCCAGAATGGAACCAAATAAAACGACCGTGCGTCGCGACAGCGCCCAGCCGAGCACCGGCGCGTAAAGCCGCTGTGCCGTGCGCGTGACAAAATTTTCCTCGTGCGAAATTTTTTTGCGCATGAAGAAATAACAGAGCAACGGCACCAGCGTGAGCGAGAACAATAGTGAACCGACGAGCGCGCTCGTGACCGTCCACGCCATCGGCGCGAAGATGCGGCCCTCGTGGCGTTGCAGCGTGAAGATCGGGATGTGCGCGGCGATGATGATGAGCATCGAGAAAAATGTCGGGCGTCCGACCTCGGCGGTCGCGGCCATGATGACGTTGCGGAGCGAAAGTTTGTCGCGGTTGCCGCGATGCTCGCTCAATTTTCTGAAAATATTTTCCACCACGATGACCGCGCCGTCCACGATGATGCCGAAGTCCATCGCGCCGAGCGAAAGCAGGTTTGCCGGGATGCCGCGCCACGTCAGGCCGAGGAACGTCGCCAGCAGCGCGAGCGGAATCATGAATGCGACAATCGCCGCCGCGCGGAGATTTCCCAAAAACAGCAGCAGCACAAACGTCACTAGAATCGCGCCTTCCGTGAGGTTTTTGAAAACCGTGTGCAGCGTGGTGCCGATGAGCCAGGAGCGGTCGTAGAACGGAACGATTTTCACACGCGCAGGAAGAATGGAAGAATTCAGCGCGGCGATTTTTTTCTTCAACGCCTTGAGCACTTCGGACGGATTGTCGCCTTTTCTCATGTCCACGATGCCGGAAACGATGTCGTCTTCCTTGTCCTGCCCCATGATGCCTTCGACGGGGAGATTGCCGAGGCCGACAGTCGCGATGTCTTTCACGAGCACCGGCGTGCCGTTGTGCGCGGCGAGCACGACGTTCTTGATGTCGTCCGCCGACTGCAACATCCCGACGCCGCGAATCAAAAATTGCTGCGCGCCTTGCGTGACCTTGCTGCCGCCGACGTTGCCGTTGCCGCGACCGAGCGCAGTGTAAAGTTGTTGCAACGAAATTCCGTAATAGCGCATCTTGGCGAGGTCGGGATTCACCTCGTAACTTTTCACCTGACCGCCATAAGCCACCACGTCCGCGACGCCGGACACGGTGCGGAGGTTGCGTTCGATGATCCAGTCTTCAATCGTCCGCAACTCGCGCGTCGTGTAGCCATCGCCTTGCACGCGGTAACGAAAAATTTCCCCGATGGCCGTGCTCAACGGCTGCAACTGCGGCCGCACGCCCGGCGGCAAATCCACCGCCGTCAGCCGTTCCAAAATTTGCTGCCGCGCCTGCATGTCCGTCGTGTTGTCGTCGAATGTGAGCATGATGAACGACAGCCCGAACTGCGTGTGCGAAAACATCCGCACCATGTGCGGCGTGCCGTTCAGCGCGGTTTCGATGGACATTGTCACCTGCTTCTCGACTTCTTCCGGCGCGCGGCCCGGATAGAGCGTGATGACGTTCGCCTGAATGTCTGACACGTCGGGAAACGCCTCGATGGGCAGATTCAAAAATGCCGCCACGCCGCCGGCGATGAAGAGAATCGTCATCAGCACGATGAACATCGGCTGGTGCAACGCGAAATGGATGATGCGCCGGATCATTTGAAAAATTGTTTTGCTTCAGTTTTTGGCGGTTTCATTCAAACAATTTTTCCAAGAGCAGCGCGCCTTCGGATACCACCCGTTCACCCGGCTGCAAACCGCGCACGATTTCCACGCGGTCGCCGGATTCCGCGCCCAGCTCCACTTCGCGCCGGCGAAATTTCCCCGGCTGTTCCTCGACGAAAACACAATGCCGGCTGCCGCGCAGATACACCGACTGCGCCGACAACTGCAACTGCGGCGCGTCATCCGCCGGCAGTTCCACCGTCACGAGCATTTCCGCCTTGAGCTTGCCGGCGGCATTGTCCACCGAGCCGCGCACGATGATCGTGCGCGTCACCGGGTCGAGCGTCTGCGCGACCGAATCAATTGTGCCGCTGAACGTCTCGCTCGGAAACGACGGCGAGCGCACAGCCACGGACGCGCCCGTCTTGATGAGGCGCAAATCGTTTTCGGTCAAATCGAGCTGCAACCACAATCGCGACGGATCGGTGACGACGAGCGGCGCGGTGAAAAACTGCGGCGCGTTGGCGAGCATCATGTCCGCGCGCAACTCCTGCCCTGGCGATAAATTTCGCACGACGAGCACGCCCGCCAGCGGCGAACACAGTTGGTAGGAAGCATTGCCTTTGTCCAAACTGCCGCCGTAATTGGCGAGCCGCTGCTTCGCGCGCTCGTGCTCCGCATTCGCAGCGTTGAACGCGGCCTCGGCGGATTCCACGTCTTTCTGCGCCGCCGCGCCGTGCGCGAGCAGTTCTTTTTGGCGCAAAAAAGTTTTTTCCGCCGCCGCAAAATTTCCTTCCGCCGTGCGCGCATCCGCAAACGCCTGGCTGTAATCCGGTGAATCCACTTCTGCCAAAACATCACCAGCGGAAATTTTTTGGTTGAGCGTCGCCGGAATTTTCAGCACGCGCCCGGACACCGGCGCGAAAATGTTCGCCGTCGCGTCGCCGTTCCACGTCAGCCGTCCGAACAGGCTGCTGGTGGCCGGGAGATTTTTTTGCACGTCCGCCACGGCAAAGCTCGCGAGCTGCGCGGAGTTCGTCGGGAACGTCACCGCGTCGCCGTCCACCTTCGGATCGTCCGCCGCGTCGGACGTTTCCGCGCGCCGGCAGCCGACAAGGGTGGTTGACAACGCGGCCAGCAACACCACGCTGAAAATTATTTTGGTCAACGGTGGATCAAGGCGCTTCCCGCGACGTGGCGCGGGAATTTTTTCGAGCAGCGGCCCGTCGGGGCGGATGATTTTGGTTCTCATGGAAAATTTAGTTTGGGTTGTTCAGATCGCGCTCGGCCTGCGCGGTGGTGGCGGACCGTAAATCTGCGGACGTGTTGGCGGCGTCGGCCATCGCCTGCGCGGTCGCGAGGCGCACGTCGTTGTCCGTGCGCTGCGCTGCGAGCAGGTCCACGAGCGACGCGCCGCCCTTTTCAAATTTGAAAATGACCGACTCGCGGGCGGACTGGGAACGCGGCGCGATTTCTTCGCGGTATTTTTTCAACCGCGCGGAGGCTTCGTTGAACCCGGCGGTTGCGCCCGCCAGATCGCCCGCCATCTGCGCGCGCAATTTTTCCAGCGCGAACCGCGACTGCTCCACACCGGCCTGCGCCGCGCGGATCGCGCCTTTGTTTTGATTCCACAGCGGCAGCGGAAACGACACGCCGATGCCGATGGTGTCCGCTGCCGGCCCGCCGCCCGGCGGGTTGTGCTCGAACTGTAGCGACACGGTTGGATCGGGAATCCGCCCGGCCTTTGCCAATTTCAAATTCGCTTCCGCCGCGCGCACGTCCGTTTGCGCCGCCAGCACGTCGGGACGCAGCGCGCCGGCTTTGCTGGAAAAATTCGTGGCGATGTCCGAGGAAATTATTTCCAGCGAATCGGCAAGCTGCACTTCACCTTTCGGCGAATTCACGCCGAGCAAAATTTCCAACGCGATGCGCGCCTGCACCGCTGCGTTGTCGGCGGCATCCGCCTGCAAAATAAATTGCCCGGCGGAAACTTGGATTTGCTTCAAGTCCGCTTCCGCCAAGTCGCCCGCGTGAAAACGCGTCCCGGCGATTTCCTGTTCGCGCTGCATGAAGCCGGCGGATTCGCGCAGCACGCGCGCGTTTTCATTCGCAAGCAGCACGGCGACATACGCCCGCGTCACGCCCTGTTCCAACGTGCGTTTCGCGTCCAAAAATCTGGCCTTCGCGCCGAGCACATTTTGCCGCGCGGCGTCCTGCCGGTCGCGCCGCTTGCCGCCGATTTCAAAAAGCTGGTTGACCGCGAAAATCGTGTCGTAGCTGCGCGACCAAAGATTGTTGCCGTCAATCGTCGCGCTGTCGCGGCTGCCGATTTTGGAAGTGGCCGCGGACAAAGTCGGATTCGGAAATTCCTTCGCGATGAGCCACTGCGCTTGTGCCGCGTCCACGCCGCTGCGCGCCGCGAGCAAATCCCAGTTGCGCGTGAACGCGAGCTGCTGCGCCTCGGCGAGCGAAAGTTGAACCGGAGAAAATTCGCTGCGGCTAATCTCGGCAGAAGCGCATAGCGGAAGCAGGGCGGTGCAGACAATTTGAAAATATTTTTTCACGCCCTCATTTCCTCCTCAATCCCGGCTTCTTTGGCCCATTGAGCGGCACATCCCGGGCATATGGAGTGCGTGAACTGCGCGTCCGTGCGCTGCATGATGTAACGCTCGATCTGGTTCCACTCGTTTTTTTCGTCGCGGATTTTTTTGCAGTTGGCGCAGATGGGCAGCAGCCCTTCCAACAGGCGGATTTCCGACATGGCCTGCCGGAGTTTTGCGGCGACGGCGCGCTCCTCGGCGAAGAGTTGGGCGTTGCGCGCCGAAAGCCACGCGACGACGAGAAACGACGCGAAACGCATGAGACTGTTCCAGACCGCGACGAACCCGTTGGGATAATGATGGCCGACGCAATAATCAGAAACGCTCCACGCCAGCACCGCCGCAAGCGAGACGGCAATGCCGCCGACCAGGTGCAGCCGCACCGAGGCGAAACGGATGGGCAGCAGATAAAAACTGAAGACGACAATCTCAAAGCCGGTCAGGTAGTCCACGTAGCCGATGCCGGCGACGGCCATGAGGCAAAATGTAAATTCGCGCAGCGGGCGCGACGGCAATGCGGACGTTTCCCCAAACGTGGCATCACCGGTGATAAGCAGACGCTCAAAGGATTTGATTTTTTGCATGGCGTTTCAGGTCTCGCAATTTTTGCCGGTGGAAGGAATGTAGTAAAACGCGGTGTCCTGGCCTTGCAGCCGTTCGAGCCGCACGTACGGGTCTTCCGCGAGCAAGGCCCGCACCGTCCGCAGCAGCACGGGAAAATCCAGCGGCTTTTCCATCAGCCCGCCGAGGCCGGCGGACAGCCCGGTGAAAAATTGTCCGGGGCGCGCGGTGATGACGATGACGGCGAGCAGCGGATTTTTGGTGGTGAGTTTTTCAAACGTGTCCCAGCCCGGCAGTCCCGGCATGGTGAGATCCAGCAGCGCGAGATCAATGCGGGTCGAGTCCGCGATGACCAGCGCCTCCGCGCCGTTGGTGGCGGAAAGGACCTGATAGCCTTCCTCAGTGAGCACTCGACCCACCATTTCGCGCACCGCCGCGTCGTCATCCACGAGCAGGATGTGCTTGAGGCTGGCGCGGGAATTTTTTTTGCCGAGGTGCAAGGTCATGGGCGTGGATTGAGGTGGACGGTTTGAAGGCCCGGGCTGATGAGGCGTCGGGAGCGTTCCCGCTCCGGTTCAGCCAGCAATTGTTTGATGGCGTCCAGCAGCACGGGCAGGTTGAGCGGTTTCTCCATGAGCGCATCCACGCCGAGTTCCTGCGCGTGGACGAACCGGTCGGGGCGGGCGGTGATAATGATGAACGGGCGCAGGGGCCGCGCATTTTCCATGTGCTGAAATGTCCTCCAGCCGTTGCCGTTCGGCATGTTCAAGTCGAGCAAAATCAAATCCGGTTCACCGTGAAAAAA
>JANYDP010000181.1 GCA_025363535.1 Verrucomicrobiota bacterium
GCCTGCGCGGACGCCAGAATCCGCTCGTAGTAACCAAGGCTTTTCTCCAGCAAAGGCAGACGGTTCCACAACGCAAAATGCGCGGCGTGCCACCAGTGCATTTCCAGATGAAACTTTCCCTCCCATGAATTATACGTCAGCCCGGTCTCCTGCGGCGGCAGACTGCCCGCGCATTGAATCGCCGTCAGATATTGCGAGAGGACGATGCGGCGTTCGAGTTCCGACCAGCGCGGGTCCTTGCTACCCGACAAGTCAATCGCGCCGCCGTTGCTCCAGAACTGTTTCCAATGCTCGCCGGCCGCCGCACGCGTCTGCGCGAAGTCGGGCAATGGTTTTATCACGGCCCTGGGCAAAAATTCGCAGACGAATTCCAACGCCTTCACGCCGCTCTTGCCGCCGCCGGAAATGGTGAAGCGATGCTTTTCCACCTCCTGGAGTTCCGCGCCCTCCGACCAGCGCGCCGCCACGTAATATAAATCGTTGTCCAGCTTCCGCGTGAACCGGGCCTCGGGCACGCTCGCCTGATTCATCAAGGTCTCGTGCGCTTCCGGCCGCGTCCAATCGGCGGTGATCGTGGAGCCGGTACCGTACGGAAAGTGCAGTTGAATTTTTATCCGCCCATCTTTCACGAGCGGCGAAACCACGCGCACGGCAATCAAGTCGCGCTCAGGATGACACACCGTTTCCACGTCCACCTGCTGCCCGTCAAATTTGAAAACGCTGTGCAAGACGCCGCTCCACAAATCCAGCGTCTGCACGACCTCGCTCAAGTCGTTGGTCTTCGCCAAGGTGCCGTTGGCGTGCGTCAGGACAAAACCGATCTGCCCGAGATGCAGGCGATGCGGATTGGCGCGCAGCCATTTGGATTCGGGCGTCTGCTTGTTGCCCGGCACGTCGTTGTAGCCCACCTTGCGCCCGAACACGTCGAACTCCTTGAAGTGATATTTCTCACTGCTCCAGCCGTCGGGATTCGGCGCGGAATGCCAGCCCCATTGCGACAGCGTGCCCAGCGGAATGGTGTTGGTGAAGTCGTCGGCAAACGTCTGCAACCCCGTCACGTCCGCCGTGAACGCGAATTCGCCGTTGCCGACCGTCAAAGGATTGTTCACGTCCAACTGGTGCAACACGATGGTGTGCCGTTTCACCAATGCCAGGCGGTCAATCGGTGGCAGAACCGGAGCCGACCGCAGTTGCAGATTCAAGAGCGTCAAAATGCCGACGACGGTGGGCGCGAGCACGGATCGGAATTTCATATCGCGCGCATTGGAGCGGATTGCGAGCAGGATGACAAGCCGCAGATTGGCCGGAGCCATCGCTTTCCCATACGCTTACGTTGACATCGCCCCCGCCCTTGCGACACCCTGACGGCATGGCAAAACCAGCTTTAGGCCGGGGTCTGGGCGCGCTCCTCGGTGGCTCGCCGGCAGTCGGCAAACCACCTCAAACCAGCGCGACTTCCGTCACGACCTCCGTCACCAGCACCACTCCAGCACACGCGCCGGTGGTGGACAACCGCGAACGCGTGCAGCGCGTGCCGCTCAACCGTGTCCGCCCGTGTCCGTTTCAGCCGCGCAAAGAATTTGCCCCCGAAGCCCTCCGCGAACTCGCCGATTCCATCAAGGAACAAGGCATCGTCCAGCCGCTCATCGTCCGCGATCTCGGCGACCATCTGGAAATCATCGCCGGCGAACGGCGCTGGCGTGCGGCTCAACTGCTCGGCCTCGCCGAAGTCCCGGTCATCCTTCGCGAAGCCGATGACCGCGCGGTGTTGGAACTCGCCTTGATCGAAAATTTGCAGCGCGAAGATCTTAACGCGCTCGAAGAAGCCCACGGCTATTCCCAGCTCATCGCCCAATTTGAACTCACCCAGGAACAGGTCGCCGTCAAAGTCGGCAAGAGCCGCGCCGTCGTCGCCAACTCCCTGCGCCTGCTGAAACTCGCGCCCACGATTCAGGGTTTTCTGCGTGACGGACGCCTCTCGGTCGGCCACGCGAAAGTCATTCTCGGACTGGCCGCCGAACATCAACAGCACGCCGCCGAGCGCGTCATCAAGGATGGCTTGAATGTCCGCCAGACCGAGGGACTCGTCGCCAAATTGTCGGCGCGCGGCACCGGGGAAAAACCCGGCGCTAAACTGCCGCTCGCCAAGGATACGCACGTCGCCAGCCTCGAAGACCGGTTGCGCGAACGGCTCGGCACCAAGGTTCATCTGCGCTACGTGCAAGGCAAAGGTGCTTTGGAGATTTCCTTTTTCAGCGACGCCGAACTGGAACGCGTGCTGCAAATTCTCGGCGTCAATCCCGAATAGTTTTTCCGTTCGTCTGAAAAAAACCCATGAACACACCCGAACTACGCGAACAAACCGCCCGCCAATTAACGGCCTCCGCGCAACGCGCCCGCCAGATGACCGCCTTCGTCGGCCTGGACGGTTTCGTGGATGAAATCCTGCACGTCGTGGACAAGCGCGACAGCGCCACCTCCTTTCAACGCCTGCCGACGATTGCCAAATTCGCCGCGCGCCTCGCCGGTGCCGCCGGCAAAAGCACCAACGTCGAGCTCGTCAACATCTTCACCAAGCTCGGCGGCAACGGCCCCATCATGGCCAACGCCCTCGCCAGCCTGGGCTTGAAGGTGACCTATCTCGGCAACCTTGGCTATCCGACGCTGCATCCCATCTTCAACGACTTCGCCAAATGCGCCGAGGTCCACACCATCGCCGAGCCAGGCCACACCGACGCGCTCGAATTTGAGGACGGCAAAATCATGGTCGGCAAGATCGAATCGCTCAAGGAAGTGAACTGGGCGAACATCGGCACGCGCTACGGCAAGGACAAATTCACCGCGAAATTTTCCAGCAGCGATCTGGTCGGTTTCGTGAACTGGACGATGCTCTCGGGCATGAGCGACATCTGGGCGGCGATTCAAAAAGAAATCTGTCCGTCGCTCACCGGGCCGCGCCGCAAAATTTTCTTCGACCTGGCCGATCCCGAAAAACGTCCCCAGACCGACATCGAGCAGGCCCTTCAACTGATCGCCGGGTTTGAAAAGTATTTCGACGTGATCCTCGGCTTGAATGAGAAAGAGGCGCACGAAGTCGGCGACGTGCTCGGCCTCAACACGAGCGACCAATCCCCGGAAGGTTTGTCGCAGGTCGCGGCCGCGATCCAGCAACGCCTGGCGATCAACACCCTCGTCGTGCATCCCGTGGCCTACGCGCTGGCCGTCAGCGACGGCAAAGTCTCCCTGGTTGAAGGCCCGTTCGTCGCCAAGCCGCTCATCACCACCGGCGCGGGCGACCATTTCAATTCCGGTTTCTGCCTCGGCAAACTGCTCGGCCTGGACAATGCCGCCGCCGTGTTGACGGGCGTTTCCACCAGCGGCCATTACGTGCGCACCGGCAAGAGTCCCAGCATCGCGGATCTGGTGGCGTTAATAAATAATTGGCCCTCGAAATAAAAAGAAATG
>JANYDP010000221.1 GCA_025363535.1 Verrucomicrobiota bacterium
GGCCGCCACGCTGCCCGCCACGGCCAGCGCGTTGGTGCCGGGGTTATTGGTGCCAATGCCCACACCGCCGACGGCGCGGATGAGAAATTGATTCGTGCCGGTGGAGGCGAACGCCGTGATGGTGGAGTTGTCCGACCAGACAAACGTGCCCGAATGGTTGGCCTTGGCCTGCAAGCCGGCGGCGAAGCTGTAATTGGTTGCCGTATTGCTCGAACCTCCGGGCACGGTGCCGAATGACCCGGTAACCTTGTTGCCACTGCCACCGCCGATGGTGCCATAAACGGCGTTGGCCAAAACCGTGGCGCCCGCCCCGCCGCCGATGGTGGAGGAAATGGAATTGGATTGAATGGTGTTCTGGTTTCCGCCGCCGATGGTGCCGAAGTAAGAGGCGACTGAATTCGTGTAGTAATGCCCGGAATAATTGGTGGAGCCGCCACCCGCGATGGTGACGCCGGCGACGTCGGGGGTCGCAAAGTTCACGCTCGAACCGCCGATGACGTTGGGCGCACCATTCGTGTTTGGTTCCAACCGCAGGGCGCGGGTGTTGTTCACTTTCAATTCCAGCGCTTGGTTGTCGGTGGTGCCGAGGAAATTTGCGCCGGGAGCCGTGCCACCATTGCCGGTGAGCGCCCAGCCGGAACCGCCGCCCCCACCCGCCGCCGTGATGGTGAGCGTGTTGAGATTCGTCGAGAACGTCACGTTTGCTCCGGGCGCGAGCGTCACGGCATCCGTCAAGCCGTTCAAAGACTTCACCGCTGTGCCGCTGGCGAGTTGGGCGGCGGTCACGGAATTATTCGCCAATTGCGCGCTGGTGATGGAGCCATCGGCAATGGCCGCGCCGCTGATGCCGGTCAGCCCGCTGCCATCGCCCACGAACTTGGTGGCCGCGACAATGCCGATGATTTGCAGCGCGTTGGTGCCGGGATTGTTGGTGTTAATGCCCACGCCGCCGGTGGCGCGGATGAGGAATTGGTTGGTCTTGGTGGAGGCAAAGGGGGTCGTATTGAGACTATCCTCCCAAACAAACGTGCCGTTGTGCAAAGCCTGCGCATATTGACCAGCGGCAAAACTGTAATTGCCGACGGCCTGGTTTTGGTATCCTCCCGGCACAGTGCCATAACTGCCGGTGCCCCCACCGGAAGCGCCGCCGCGATTCTCGGAGCCGCCGCCGATAGTCGAATTGGGCGCTCCGGAATAGATATAATTGTGGTTACCCCCGCCGATGGTGGAATAGCCAGACAGGTTGGCAATCCCGTTTTGAGTGCCGCCGACAATCGTGGAAACAACGGAGTTGGGATTGATCTGGTTGAAACTGCCGCCGCCGATGGTGGAGTGATCGGAGGAAATCAGGACACTGTTGTTTTCGCCGCCGCCGATGGTCGAGTAGTCTCCGGGCTGGATGAAGTTCTTATTCCCGCCGCCGATGAATCCAAAGTTGCCGCTCACTGAGTTCGAGCCAAACGAGCCGGCATTGGTCGCCCCGCCGCCGCCAATCACCGCGCCCACGATACCCGGTGTGACATAGTTAACGCTGGCACCGCCGATGAGATTGGGTGCGCCGCTGTTGTTGGGTTCCAGGCGCAGGCCGCGCGAGTTGTTGGCCCAGAGTTCGAGCGGCTGGTTGTCCGTAGTGCCGAGGAAGTTCACGCCCGGCGTAGTGCCGGCGTTGCCGCTGGTTTTCCAAAAACTGGAACTGTTCAACCCGCCGAGCGTGGCGGCGTTCACGTTGGTCAAGCCGGTGCCGTTGCCGGTGAAACTGTTGGCCGGGCTATTCAGGGTCACCGCGCCGGAGTAAGTGCCGGCGAGTTGCGTGGACGGCAGCGCGCCGCTCAACTGCCCGGCGGGCAACGTGCCGGTAAGATTGCCGGCGGTGATGGCATACGGCGTGGCCGTGATTTTCTGCCGCGGGGTCAGCGTGCTGTAAGCCGTGACGCTGCCGTTGGTGCGCACGCCAATCTCCAGCCAGCGGTTCGCGCCGGGAAAGTTCGCGCCAAAATCCACCGTGACCATGAACAATCCGTTGCTGACAGCGGTGGCGGTGTTGGTGACGGGGCCGGCAAGCAAGCTGCCGCTGATGCTGTTGTCGTAAAGGCTGAAGGTGAGATCGAAACTGCCATTCGCGGGCGCATTACTAGACACAAGCTGGCCTTGGTAGGTGAAGGCGGTGCCTTGCCCCCACGCTCGAATGAAGAATGTAGAATGAAGAATGATGAAACAGAGCAGCAGCAGGTGGCGTGAGGCGTGATGCTTGAGTCGGGATTTCATGGGTATGGGATGTTTGAGTGGTTAATGGCTTCGGGTAAATGATTCACGGTGACGGACAGGCAGCGTTCCGGGGAGCACACGCGCCTCGCGTGTGGCTGACCGCGCCCTCGCGGTTAGCACCCGTGCGCGCCATCGCGTATCGCGGCCACTCGCGCGGTGGCGCGCTCGGGGCGGTGGACGGGGGCGTCCACCGCCACAGCCGGGGGCGGCTGTGCTCCCCAAAACTATCCACCCCAAAACTGTGCTCCCCAAACGGGGTATCGCGGTTGGCGGCGGGAATTATCATTCGCTGGGTTTTCTTTTTTGATTGGATTTCAGGCGGGGCGCGGGTGCTGCGTTTTCACGGCACGGTAAATTCCACCACGTCACTCGCGGGACTTTCGCCCGCCGAGTTGCGGGCGGAGACGGTGAGTTGCAGCACCACGCCCGCCGCCAAGTGCGGAAAGCTCTGGCTGGTCTGGCTGTCGGCCACGATCACATTCAACGCCTCTTTGCCGTCGGCCTTGGTCACGGCGCGGAAACGGTAGCTGTCGGCGCGGCGGGCGTCGTCCCAATGGGCAATCACCAGCTTGGTGCTGGCAGCACCTGCCATCGCTATCAAATTCGCCGGGATTTCCGGCGTGCTGGGGTCGCTGGGTTTGTCGAAGCCGAAGGCATACCAGCGGTCGTCATCGGCGGCGATGAGCTGGGTGAGTTCATTCCGCAGGCCGGTGAGGCGGTCGCGCGCGGCGGTCATGCCGTCCAGATACTTTTTCTGCGCGGTGGCGGCGTCGGTGTTGCTTTGGTTGCTGGCGGATTCGGCGTCGCTGATGCCTTGCGCGGTGGCTTCGCAGGTGGCGGCGTTGCACTGGATGCCTTGCACCACGCTTTCGCGCGCGGGGTTCGCAACGTAGTAGGCGCGCATCTGCTGGAGCAGTGTCAGCGGATTGGCCGGCACGGCGAGCGAACCGCCGGTGAACCCGGCGGCGTTCCAATCCGCGCTCCAGCTTTCGCCGAGCACGGGGAACAGCGAGCGGATGCAGGTGCGGACATAGACGCGGGCATTGCTCTGCGCGGTGCGGAGCGCGGCGGTCTTGGCGGATTTATTCGTCTGCGCGGCGTTCCACAGCGATTTGAATCCCGGCACGGCGGGCGAACCACCGGCAGCGGGTTTGCCGACGAGGGCAATCAGGTCGGCGCGGATGGCGGTCTCGTTATTGTGAACGAGTCCGATGGCCGAACCGTGGGTGTGCGCGCCATCGGCGGCGTCTTCGAGCAGTTGCACGAGGGGGTCGTAGGCGGTGGGGATGGAGTTGTTGGCCATAGTTAGTTACGCGTTGAAGGTTGAGGGTGGAAAGTTAGTGATGAGTGATGAGTGATGAGTGAATAGTTGGTGCAAGGTTTCTTGGCGTCGTTTTGTCTGCCGGGGAAAAGCGGCAGAGGACTGCCGCAGTCCAAGACGCTGGCGCGCGGTTCGGAGCGTCTTGGAGTGCGGTGGCAGAGCGGCAGCGGCGACACCGCTTTCGAGCGGATGAAAATTTTGCGAATCCAGAACAATTTCCGTGCGGGCGAACAGCGGCGTGGCGGCTGCGCCTTCCCGCCGCAGTCCAAGACACGCTCGCGCGCGGAACGGGACGGCTTGGCAAACGCGGAGCGTCTTGGAGTGCGCCAGTCCGCTGGCGCTTTTGGCGACATGGCAATACAAGTGCCTGTAAATAAAGCCATTGACCGTGCCTTTGCCCAATTTTTTGTAGCAAAAAAAGCGGTCGGACGTGACCGGGGAGGTTTTTGGGGAGCCAAAAAACCAGCAAACGTGCGCGGGAGAGATTTTTGGCTGCCGCCAACCGGAGCAGACGTTGACAGGAGACTTTTTTGGAAGCCAAAACAGTGACCGGTCATCACCGGGCCGGTTGCCAGCGGGCAAAAAATTGCCCCGGACGTTGGCCGGGGCATGGGCTGGAAGGAAAAATTCGGAGCGGACGTGAACCGATGGGTTTTGGCGCGGCGCGGAGACGGGCGAGACGACGCTAAAAGGAATCCGCCGCTTATTGCACGGTTGCGCGGTTGCGCGGTTGCGCGGTTGCGGGAGACTCACCTTGAACTATCACTTCTGACCTCATGGCTTGATGAAAGGCACTTTTATGGAAGCGCATCTGTGTGTCAAGGTTTTAATTGTGACAAAGCGGAAAACGGGTGCCGCTTGACCCTGTTCGTACTCCCTCTCCCCGTCGGAGAAAACCAGAACCGGGTCAAGAGGCACCCGGCGTTGAGTGTTGAGTGTTGAATGTTTGAGGTTCCGGGTGCATCGGTGGATCTTCCCACATTCTTTCGGAAATTGTTCCAACCGTGGCGGCCAACGGTGGTTCGGGCGCGCAAGACCACGCCGTCACTTCACCACATTCATCAGCGGGGCCAGACCCTGGATGCGGACTTCCAATTTGTCGCCGGATTGGATCGGGCCGACGCCGCTGGGCGTGCCGGTCAGGATGAGATCGCCGGGGACGAGCGTCATGTTGGTGGAAACAAAACTCACGAGTTGATGGCAGTTGAAAAGGAGCTGACTGGTGTTGGAGTTCTGGCGCAATTGCCCGTTTTGAAAAAGCTGGATGGTCAGGTGGTCGGGATCAAGCTTCGTTTCGATGTACGGGCCGAACGGCGTGAAGGTGTCGAATGATTTGGCCCGCGCCCACTGGCTCTCGGCGTTTTGAATGGTGCGGTCACTGATGTCCTGCGCGCTCGTGTAGCCGAGGATGCAACGGGACGCGGTGGCCGGCGTGGCGTTGCGGATGCGGCGTCCGATGACGATGCCCAGCTCCGCTTCAAAATCCGTGCGGTGATTTGGAAACGGAATTTCAATCTTCGCGCCATCGGGAATGACGGACGTGTTGGCCTTGAACCAGAAGAGCGGTTCCTTGGTGGGCGACAATTTGAGTTCGCGCGCGTGGTCGGCGTAGTTCAAGCCGATGGCGATGACCTTGGACGGCATGACGGGCGTGAGCGTGCGGGCACCTTTGCGCGGGGTGGGTTGGCGGTCGAATGAATGCGTGCCGAAGACGTCGCCGTGCAGCCGGAACAACTCACCGTCCACAATTTTCGCGTGGAAGATTTCCTCGCCCTTTTGGAATCGGCCGATGGCTGCCATAACCGGAACGCAAACTAGCAAACGCCGGACGGTGGTCGCAAGTTGAAAGCGGGCGAAACCGACTTCAAAGCCGGTGCGTTGTGAAACTTCCGTTGTGTCCCCAATTATGGCGATGTCAGGTGCCAGCCCGGATCGCTACACTCACGGCCATCACCATCACTATGAGATTGAGCGTTTTTTTTCAGGACGGCGGCCCTCAAGGCCCGGCGTTCCCGCTCCGGTTTTATCAGTGATCTCCGTTTCTGCATAAACCCTCACCCCAAATAAACCTATGAACATGTCTGTAAAATCATCCCCGCTGGCCGCCCTGCAAACCTGGGCGCTTCTGCTGGTCACAGTCTTTGCCCCCGTCTTCGCCCGTGCCGACCTCGTCGGCAATTACACCGCCGACGCGAACACGCTGTTCCTGCTGCACTTTGACGGTGCGGCCGGAAGTTCTGCCGTCCCCAATCTCGGCAGCAAGGGCGGGAATTTTTATACCGTGGTCAACAGCACGGCGGGCAACGGCACGGCGGCACCGGCACTCGTGACGGCGATGACGGGCCAGCCCGCCTATGTGAACGGGGCGACGAATTTCAACCTGTGCATCACCAACCCGGCGGCGGGTGATCTTTGCGGTTATGATTTCAATAACTCCGGCGCGTATCAGGGCGACGTGAGCGGCGCCACTTTAAGCCCGGATGCGATGGCGTTGACCAATTTGAACATCGGCAACGGCGGCCAGTCCTCCTTCACCATCGAGGCGTTGATCCGGCCCACAATTATCACGGCCAATCAGGAAATCGTCTGCACGGACAGTTCGGCGGGCAGCCGCGGGTTTCAATTCCGCATCACTGGTGGCAGCGTGCAATTTCAGTTCATCAACGGCGCACAGGCGCTTTCCGGCACGATCCCCACGACGGGCAACGATGCGTTTGTGGCGGGCAACTGGTATCACGTCGCCATCGCCTACAACGGCACGACCGCCACGATCTACTGGACGTTGCTCAACCCGACGAACGGGGCGGCGCACGTCTTGAGCAGCGGGGCGCTCGCCCTCGGCACGACCCAGGGTGCCACGACCGGCCCGCTCATCATCGGCAACGAAAACCGCAACAGTTCGCAGGAACAGTTTCAGGGCTGCATTGACGAGGTGCGCATCAGCAGCGTGGCGCGCGGCTCCGGCCAGATGCAGTTTTACTCGCCGCTGGTGACGATCTCGCAAAATCCCGTCAGCCAGAACGTGGACTACAACCAGCCGGTGACGTTCACCATCGGCGCGTCCAGCCAGTTCGCGCTCGGCTACCAATGGCGTTTCAATTCCGCAGCCATCGCCGGCGCGACGAACACTTCCTACGTCATCACCAACGTCGCGTCGTTCAACGCGGGCAGCTACGACTGCGTGGTGACGAACACGATTGCTTTCGCGGCCACAAGCTCGCCGGCCATTCTCGTCGTGGGCGCGGCGAACTTCCTCGCTGACCGCTACAGCTTCACGACCGACACTTCCGACAGCATCGGCGGACAGTGGGGCACCAACTTCGGCAGCGCCACCGTCACCGGCGGTAAACTGGTGCTCGACGGCACGAGCGGCACGTTCATGCAATTACCTCCGAATCTTTACAACGGCGCAAACGCCACGGCACTCACGGTGGAATTCTGGGCAACCTATGGATCGAATCCGAATTTCGTCTATACCTTCGCGTTCGGCGTGACGAACGTCGTCGGGGGGGCCGTCATCGGCTTCAACCACGCGATGTATTGTTCACACACTGGCACGGGGCAGACGGCTTCGGCGACGCCGGGCGATCCGCTCTTTTCGCAAACGGCCAACGCCACCGGCAATCTCGACAACCAGACCGTTCACGTCGCGGTCGTGTTAGATCCGCCGAACAAGCTGCTCTCGATCTACACGAACGGCGTGCTGGAAACGGCGAACACGAATTTCACCGTGCCGATCAGCAGCTTGAACGACCAGCTTTCCTACATCGGCAGATCGCTGTGGGCTGCCGATCCGTATCTGGTCGCAAACATTGATGAGATCCGTATTTTCCGTGGCGCACTGTCGCCCATCACCATCAAGCAGAGCCAGGATCAAGGCCCGAACACCCTCCTCGCCGACGGCCCGGCGAAATACACGTTGCAGCCGGTGAGCACGACCGTCCCTGCCGGGCAAAGCGCCACGTTCACGGCGGCGACGGTCGGTTATCTGCCCATCACCTACCAGTGGTTCAGGAACGGCACGCTCATTCCCGGCGCGACGAACGCCAGTTATTCCTTCGCCGCCTTGCTCGGTGACAACGGCTCGACGTTTCTCGTCCACGCCACGAACACCATCGGCGTGACGACGTACGTCACAAACAGTGCGACGGCGACGCTGACCGTGTTTGTACCGCCCACGCTGGCTTGGCTCGACAACGCGAACGGCGGCAGCGGTGACGGCTTGTGGAACACGACCTCGCCCAACTGGACCAATGATTTAACCGGCGGCGGCGTGGTTTCCTTCACGCAGACCAATGGCGTGCTGCTCGACAATCGTGGTTCCGGCTCGACGACTTTGGACGTGCAGCAGGCCACGTTGCCATACGGCATCACCGCCAATTCCGGCGTGAGCTACATTCTTACTTCAAGTGCTGGCAATGGTTCGCTGACCGGGCAGGGAACCATCAACAAGTCCGGCGCGGGCGTGCTGACGATTGACCTGACGAACAATCTGAGCGGACCGGTGACCATTTCCGGCGGCACGCTACAGGTCGGTAACTTTGATTCGTTCGGCTCCCTCGGCAGCGCGGTCGTGACGAACAACGCCACAATCAACGTGACGCGCAACGACACGGCGTTGAATTTGCCCAACACGATCCACGGCTCCGGCACGCTGGTCGCGCAGGGTGCGGCGGTGACCCTCTCCGGCAACAGCGACTTCACCGGCCCGGTGAATGTGAACGCCGGCATCCTCTATCTCCAAAGCGCCACCGGTCTGGGCACGGCTGCCGGCAGCACGTCAGTGGCCCCGGGCGCGCAGCTCTACATCGCCGCGAATGTGGCCACCGCCGAACCGCTTTCACTCAACGGCGTGGGCGACGGCAACGGCGCGCTCCGCAAAGGCGGCGCGGGTGTCACCGTGGCCACGGCGGCGGTTTCGCTTGCGGCGGATTCCACGATCGGCGTGGACAGCGGCGCGATGCTCACGTTGAGCAACAGCGTTACCGGCAGCGCTGCACTGACCGCCGTCGGCGGCGGCTCATTGAATTTGAACTCCGACAACACCTTCAACGGCGGGTTCGTTTTGAACGGCTCTGTTGTCGGCCTCAATGCCAACGGCGCGCTCGGGACCGCTCCTGCTACGGTGACCGGCACGGGTCGCTTTGTGCTGGGAACCGGCGTCACCATCGCCAACGCCATTCATGCGACCACGGTTTCGCCGGCGGCCTTGACGGGTTTGATCATGGTCAACGACAACACCAACGGCACGATCACCACCGTCAGCGGCCCGTTGACCTTTGATGTTTCCCCGGCGAACGGCGGCGATTTCTATGGCCCCACCACTTCGGGATATTTGAACGTCAGCGGCCGAGTCACCAACAACATTACGGGCGTGGTCAGTTCGCGGAACGGTTTTGTGCGGTACTCGGGTGGCGGCGATTACACGCAGTTTATTTTGAATCAAGGCACGGCCTCCCTTGGCGCGAACAACGGCCTGTGCCCGAACACCGCGTTGCAGATGTCGGCCTCGGGCGGGTCGGCTTTTGATCTGAACGGTTTCGCTCAGACCCTGACCGGAATTTCAGACGGCGGGGCCAACGCGGAACTGGTCACGAACAGCACGGCTTCGTTGAGCACCTTGACCTTGAACCTGTCAGCGGCCAACAGCTTCAACGGTTTGGTGGCCGGCAAACTGTCGCTGGTTGTAAACGGTACTGGCAGCTTGCTGCTCAACGCCACCAACGCCTACACCGGCAACACCACGGTCAATGGCGGAAACCTCGAACTCGCCGTCGCCTCGCTCTTCACCAACTCCACCGTCACGGTGGCCAGTGGTGCCGTGTTGCAGTTGGATTTCATTGAGACCAACACCGTGGCGGGCCTCGTATTGAACGGCGTCAATCAAACTC
The DNA here is from genome assembly GCA_025363535.1 of Verrucomicrobiota bacterium. Taxonomy (GTDB): domain Bacteria; phylum Verrucomicrobiota; class Verrucomicrobiia; order Limisphaerales; family CAIQOK01; genus CAIQOK01. The sequence continues at coordinate 9,478 of JANYDP010000221.1, forward strand.
CCGGCGTTTACAGCGCCGCCACGAGTTCCCCCTACCTCGCCGGCGCGGGCAGTTTGAAAGTGTCCGTGTCCGTCAACACCACGCCGACGAACCTCACCACCGTTGTCAGCGGCAGCTCGCTCACCTTGAACTGGCCGGCAGATCACATCGGCTGGCGCTTGCAGGTGCAGACTAATTCGCTCACCACCGGCATTTCCAGCAACTGGGTGGACGTGCCCGGCTCCACCTCCGTCAACAATATCAACACCACGATCAACCCCGCGAACGGCGCGGTGTTCTATCGCATGGTCTATCCCTGAGCCGTTGAAATAAAATCCGTGGCCGGGGTGAATGCGGATCATCCGCTTTCACCCCGCGCCGTTTCAAAAGTCATTGCGTATCATGCTCCATCGCACCCAACGTGTCCGCTCTCTCGCAGCTCTGGTCGCGGCTCTTATTCTGCCCGCCGGCGTTCAAGCCGGACTCGCACCGTACGCCGTGGATGCAAACACGCTGCACCTCTGGCACCTGGACGAAGCCGCGCCGCCGTGCGCCGATTCAGTGGCGGGCGGCACGAATCTCACCGTGCTGGCAGGCGGCGCGACGCTCGGCAACCTCTCCTTCACTGGCTTCGGCAATGCCTTGAGCACCGTGGATGGTGGACAGCCGGGTGGCAATCTCGCCGCAGCGATTGACGCCGCGCTCTCGCCGCTCCCGCTCGTCAACGGCGCGGGTGACAATGTGCCCTGGAGCTTTGCCAATCCCGGCACGGGCGCGTTCACCTTCGAAGCGTTGGTGTGGATCGGTTTTGATCCCGCCGCCAATCTCGGCACCGGCGGCACCGGACGAAATCTCCCGATGCAAATCATCACCGGCGAACAAGACGGCACCGGCGGCGGCGTGCGCTCGTGGCAGTTCCGCCTCGACCCGGTCGGGTTCAATCCGAACGCGGATGGTTTTACTGTGGCGCTGGTCCAGCCCGCGCTGGAATTTATCAACGTCAACAACGGCGCGAGCCCGCAAAATTTTGTCACCCGCATTCCCACCAACGGGGTGGACGCCATCGCTTCCAATCAATGGTATCAAGTCGCCGTCACGTACAGCGGCAGCGCGAATACTGCGGGCAATCTGCTGATCTACTGGACGCTCATGGACAGCAACCGCCCAGCGGCGGCGCAACTTTCCTCGCGCCAGATGACCCTCGGCTTGAATGCCTCCGGCTCCGTGGATTTGTGTCTGGGCAATACCGGACGCACCACGCCCAATAATAATTTCCTCGGCCTGATTGACGAAGTCCGCATCAGCAGCGTGGCGCGCAGTCCGACCAATTTTTTCTGGCTGCCGCCGCCGACCACGGACAGCGACGGCGATGGTTTGCCAGACAGTTGGGAGCTGGCTTATTTCGGCAATCTCTCGCAAGGTGCAACGAATGATCCCGACGGTGACGGCTTCAACAACCTTGCCGAATACAATGCCGGCTCGAACCCAACGAACATTCTCTCCACGCCGCTCGATACGGATGCGGATGGCTTGCCGGATGCGTGGGAGCAAACTTATTTCGGCTCGCTCGCGCAGACGGCGAGTGGCGATTTCGACGGCGATGGTTTCAGCAACCTGGCTGAATACAACGCCGGCACGAACCCCAGCGCCGCCGCCTCCACGCCGCTCGATACCGACGCGGACGGGATGCCCGATGCGTGGGAGATCGCAAATTTTGGCAACCTCAACCAAACCGCGCTGGGTGATTTTGACGGCGATGGTTTCAACAACCTGTCCGAATATCTGGCCGGGTCGAATCCCACGAACGCGTTATCCATTCCGCCCGGCCCCGCAGTGAATTATATTCCCATCGAAGATGGCAACTTGAACACGAGCGAGTTTGGCTACGCGGGTTCGTCCTCCATCAACAGTGTCAACTTCGTCCACAACGCGCTGCACACGGAGAACGGCCAGCAGTTTATCGCCTACTACTATCGCCACGCCACCGACGCCGGCAACACGAACAACAACCGCATCGTCATCGCGCGCCGCAGCATCAGTACAAACCTCTGGCAAATGTTCTTCACACCGTTCACAGCCAACACCATTACGGACGGCCACGATGTCGCCGCGTTTGGCATTGATGGCAACGGCTTCATGCACTTGAGCTGGGGCATGCACGGCGACGCGTTTCATTACGCGAAGACAACCACATCCGTCTTCGGCACAAACAACATCACGTTCGGCCCGGACACCACAATGACTGGCAACGAAAACACCGTGACTTATCCGCAGTGGCTGCGGCTACCGAACGGTGATCTGCTTTATTTTTTCCGCGAAGGCGTTTCCGGCAGCGGCGACACTTATTTGAATCACTACTACCTCTCGTCGCAAACGTGGAGCAATGTCCACGTCACCGCCAGCGTGCAGCAACCCTTCCTCAAAGGCCGTGGTTGGACACCCGACTATAACGCTTATCCGAACATGCCGGTCCTCGACACGGACGGAACTTTCTACCTGGTCTGGACGTGGCGCTACAACGGCGATTCCCCGGCAGGTGAAGTCGGTTATCAGACCAACCACGACTTCGATTACGCCCGCTCAACTAACGGTGGCCTAACTTGGATTCGGCAGAACGGAGTGCCGTATGCCCTGCCCATTTCGCAGAGCGGGGAGAATGGCGACACGAATACCGTCGCGGAAAAAATCCTCTCCATCCCCGAAGGTTACAGCCTCATCAACCAGGCCGGGATGTGTCTCGATATGAACAAGCAGCCGGTCATCGCCGCGTGGTGGGCACCCGGCACGGGCACCGGAAATTTTCGCCGCCAATACATGGTCGCCTTCCGCGATGCCAGCGGCGTCTGGCAGACGCGCCAGGTTTCCAACCGCACCAACGATCTCACCACGACAAAATTTCCCGAAGCCAACGTCCGCGACCTCGGCCGCCCTGTCGTCGTGTGCGACTCCGCCGGACGACTCATCGTTTTGTATCGCGACAATTTCGGGAGCAACGGACTCACGATCGTTCACTCCCTGCCGTACGCGGTGGATCCGCAGCGCACGAACTGGACGACGATCACTTTGACCACCGCGAACCTCGGCAATTACGAACCTGTGATTGACCAGGCGCGCTGGACATTGGACAACCATTTGCAAATTGTTTATCAGCCGTCGGAAGGCGAAGGCTACACTGCGCCCGCGAACACCGCCGCGCAGATCGGCGTGATTGACTGGAACGCCGCCGCCTATTTCGCACACCGCCCGCCGTTGCAAATGAATTTGACTAATCGAAACCGCGACGCCGTCTTTGTCTGGAACTCGCAACTCGGCTGGAGCTACCGTCTCTGGGCCAGCACGAATCTGTCGTCATCGTGGAGCCAGGTCCTGACGACGAACGGCACCGGCGGCGCGCTGCAATCCATTCAGACGAATGCCACGATTCTTCCGCAGCGTTTCTGGCGCTTGGAAATAAAAGAGGGCGGCTTGGGGCCGTGAATATTGGCTTTCGTCCTTGTCCGCACATTAAACCAGCGCGGACGCAGTTGCCGTGGTTTTCGTAGCGTGGACACCGCCGGTGCGATTGTAGTAAGTTCCCGCCGCATTTATGGCGATTGCTGACCTTCGTAGAGAATACAAACTGACCGGCCTGCGCCGCGCGGATCTGGCCGCTGATCCGCTCGTCCAATTTCGCCTTTGGTTCGACCAGGCGGCGGCGGCGCGCACCAGCGGACGCCTGCGGAAAGTTTTCATCGGCCTTTACAAATCGTTGCTCCAGATCAGCGGCGTCGCCCCGACGGAGGTGAACGCGATGACGCTGACGACGGTGGATGCGCAGGGAAAACCTTCGGCGCGGATCGTTCTGCTCAAGGGCGTGGACGAGCGGGGTTTTATTTTCTTCACCAATTATGAAAGTCGCAAAGGCCGCGAGCTGACCGCGAATCCCAATGCCGCGCTGGTTTTTTACTGGGCGGATCAGGAGCGGCAGGTGTGCGTGGCCGGGGCGGTGAAAAAAATTCCACGCGAAGAGTCGGAGGCGTATTTCAAATCGCGTCCGCGCGGCAGCCAACTGGCCGCGTGGACTTCGCATCAAAGCGAGGCCGTGGGGGATCGGGAAGTGTTGGAGGCGCGCTGGCGGGAATTGGACGCGCAGCACCAGGGCCGGGAAATTCCGATGCCGCCGTACTGGGGCGGTTATGTGCTGTCGCCGGAGCGGATGGAATTTTGGCAGGGCCGGCCCAGCCGGTTGCACGACCGGTTTCGTTATGTGCGGGAAGCGGCGGGCGGCTGGCGGCTTGAGCGGTTGTCGCCGTGACGCCGCCCAGATTTTTGGCGGCGCGCGCGCTACCCAGGAACCTCCGTCGGATTTGGTAAGGACGCGTTCCACCGTGTTCCCAACTTTTCTACAAAGAAGGATTCGCGGTGGAACGCATCCCTATCAGGTTCAGGGGTAACAATCGCGGCTTTTCGTGGGCTGTGGAATCTCTCCCTGAATTGCTACGGGGAGAACAACTGCGGGTGGATGATTCGCCCTTAGCCGAATCCATGCAATCGGGCTGCGGCCGGAGCGCGGGCTTCAGCCCGCTTCAACGTGCGTTGCTCCACAAGGCTGGAACGAATTTGGACGCACTCTTCAGTGCGGATCTTGAAGCGGCGTGAACGCCGCGCCCCGCCTTGCCGCTGCGCGCGCTTCACGGTTTCGGCGATTGATTCGACTGCATGGATTCGGTTTAGAGCCTGTTTGAAAAGTAGTGGCGGGCCTCCCGGCC
>JANYDP010000224.1 GCA_025363535.1 Verrucomicrobiota bacterium
GGTTTTTGCCGGTCTTCCCAGTCCATGTTCCAGGCCGGCCAGGCGGATGGATTTTCATAGTGAAACGAAAGGCGTGCTGGTGCGGCCAGCAGTTCGCGATCAAGCGATTTGTCGAACACGGAGCCGATGTCGCCATTGGCATTAAGTGAAACTTTATAGCGGGCGTTTTCGAGGGAGTTGGCGGTGACAGCAAGGCTGGATTGCGTTGAAGATTTTGTCTCAGGGCGCACATCATAAATCGCATAGCCAACGGAAGGAACCTTGGCGATGAATAGCACGCGGAGTGAATTACCATCGTGTCCTAGAATCTGTGTCGGCACGGGTTGTCCTTCTGGATTATAGGCAGTGACGGCATCAGGAACTTTTTCCGCAAAAGTTATGGTAGCTTCGACAGCATCCTCGCGCTCAATCGCAAGCGGATTGTAAACCGCGACGGCGACTCCTTTGGCGGTAGTATCGAGAGTAGATAATACGGCGGCCGAAGAACGTTCCGTTACAAAAGCGAATTGATTAAGCGCCAGAACTTCGTCGTTCCACGAGTATTCGTAAGCCTTCGGCAAACTGGTGCCGGGCATGATGTCGTGCATCTGGGAGCCAAGCACCAAATCCCAGCCCGCATAGATGGTTGACTGTGGATAAGGAGCCGCTCCCAGCCAGTAGGCAATGGTGGCCGCGCTTTCGGCAGCGTTGGCGAGCTGCTCATTCTGGCGGTTCCACCGCTTCATGTAGGCTTCCGAAGTTAGCGAGCCGGCAGAGTGATTGACTAAGAGTAAGTCACCTTTATAGGAAGGTAGCTTGGCGGCCTGCTCCGCACTGATGTCGTGATACATTTCGTCGGAGCGTGCGGAGATGACACGGATCGGGCCGTCGCTGGCTAGTGCGCGCTCAATCCAATTCACCGAGGCATCACCCGGAGCGCCGCCTTTGTCGCCCGTGCCATAATATTTGTAATCAGCAAACACTCCCGACTTTTCACCCGTGTAGTTGATTCGCTTCAGCCACGATTCGCTCTTGCTCAAGTCCTCGTTGACCCGGGCATTGTAAGCTCCGGGATTCAAAGCGGCCAGCACCGAGGAACCGTCGGGCCCGACCCACGTGCCAATGCTGAAAGGGGCTCCGATTGGAGAACCCCAGGTAAGTTTCTGGGTGGAAAATCCTTTGAGACCTTCGTGGGTAAAGATCGTCGGCAGCGAAGCCGGAAAGCCAAAACAGTCCGGCAACATATAGTCGTCGCTCTCGATGCCAAACTCGCGCTTGAAATAATGGTTGCCGTAAAGCGTCTGCCGGACGAACGATTCGAGCGAGGGAATGTTGGCGTCGTTCTCGTCCACGGACGATCCGCCCGGATACCAGCGGCCCGCCTGCACATACTTCTTCACGCGCTCGAAGCCTTCGGGATAGTATTCCTGCATGAACTCGTAGCGCCGCGAACCGGTGAAGTTAAAGATGTAATTGGGATATTTTTCCAGGAGCGGAAAGTTTTGCTCCATGGTGTTGCGGACAAAATCTTGGATGGTCGTTTGATAAGACCAGCGCCATTGCGTGTCGAGGTGCGCGTAGCCAACGACGTAGAGGTTTTTATCGTGGGACAGATCCGTTGGCCTGGCGGGCTGTTTTTGAAAGCCGTCAGCGCCGAACAACGCTGTGGCAAGACCACAATTATACAGGAGGAGACCGAGGACTTTTTTCATTGATATTGGGTTGCTGTTTTTAGCTGCGTTAAAAGATTTTTTGCAAAATCGCACAGAGCCGGGTCGGGTCGGTTTCTTGATCGAGTTCCGCCCGGAAATCATCGTCCATGATTTTCCGCGCGAGTTTGGCGAGCACTTGCATGTGCGCGGTGCCGGCCTGGGCGGCACGGATGGCGAGCAGAACCACCACGCGGACGGGCTGACCATCGAGTGAATTCCATTCCACCGGCGATTTCAGCTTGAGCAGCACCAGCGAGTTGAAGCGAACGCTGTCCGTCTGGCAATGTGGAATCGCGAAGCCGTGGCCGAAGCCTGTGGAATAAGTCGCTTCGCGCCGCCAGATCGCATCCTCCACGGCTTGCGAATCATCGGTCCGGCCCACGACGAACAACCGGTCAACCGCCTGCTTGATCGCTTCTTCCTTGGTCGTGGCGTCGGATTCAATCATGACCAGATCGGTCTCCAGCAGCGGCAGGCTGGACTGTGCTGAAAATTTTTCCAGCAGCGCACCAACTTCGTCCGCTGTTGCGCAGGCGAGTGCGGTTTCCAACAGCCGCTGGCAGGTTGCCTGGTGCAACCGCGACAGTTCCGCCTTGAGGCCGGCGATTGCCGGTGCCGCCGCGCTGATTTTATTCAAGCCCATCCCGACCAGCAGCGGCAGAAAGCGCACCTGTCCGCCCATCTCACCACACAGGCCGATCTCTTTTTTCTGCGTGCGCGCGGCGTCCGCAATCAGCTTGAGCAAGCGGAGAAAGGCCGGTTGTAGCGGATTGGAAAGCGTCGCGAGCTGTGTATCCATGCGGTCCGCCGCCATGAAATACTGGAGCAAATCGTTCGAGCCGATGCTGAAAAAATCCAGCTCCCGGCACAACGCTTCCACCGCCAGCGCTGCGGCCGGCACTTCGATCATCGCGCCCACGGACATGGCTGGGTCAAATGCCAGATTCTCTGACGAGCATTTTTGCTGTTCTTCGGCAACGATGCGTTTGACCCAGCGCGCCTCGTCCACCGTCGCGATCATGGGAATCATCACGCTCAATTTCCCCGCCGCCGACGCGCGCACCAGCGCCCGGATTTGCGTGCGGAACAGCGTTTCAAATTCAGGATAAATGCGGACGGCGCGCCGGCCCAGAAATGGATTTTCTTCCACCGGCAGATTCAGATACGCCAGCGGTTTGTCGCCGCCGACATCCAGCGTGCGGATCACCACCGGACGGCCATTCGCGGCGGCGAGCACGGTTTGGTAATTCTCAAATTGTTCCTGCTCGTCCGGCGGCTCAGGACGATCCAGAAAAAGCATTTCGGTGCGGAACAGTCCCACGCCTTCCGCACCGGCATCAACGGCGCCGGCCGCTTCGCCAGCGGTCGAGATGTTGGCGGCTATTTCGATCCGCTGGCCATCTTTGGTGGCGGCGGGACGCGCGGATAATTTTTTCAGTCGCGTCTTCCGGCCCGTGATCCGCCGATCCTCCAGCGAATAATAGTGCCGCGCCGCCTCGGTGAGATTCAGCACAAGTGCGCCCGCCTCCGCATCCACCACGATTTCCTGATGGTCAAACTGAATCGCCGAACACTCCGCCACACCGGCGAGTGTCGGAATGTTGAACGACCGAGCGAGAATGACCGTGTGCGAAGTTCCCCCGGCGCTGGCGAGCACCAGGCCTTTCAAAAAATTCCGGTCCAAGGCGAGAAATTGCCCGGGCGTAAGCGATTCAGCCACGACGACGGCATCGGCGGTCAATTTGATCTCGGCGACCTTGGCCGCATCGGCGTAAATCTCGCGCAGCAATTGCAGGCAAACATCCTGAATGTCCAGCGCCCGTTCGCGCAACAGCTCGTTGCCGCTCGCCGCGAGTATTTTTGAAAAATGTATTTCCGCTTCTTCAATCGCGCCGGCCGCCGTGCGCCGGCGTTCGGTCACTGCTTCGCGCAGGCTGGTGCGAAAGTCCACATCGTGGGCGATGGATTGATGCACCTTCACGAGCGCCGCCTCGATGCCCTTCGCGGTGCGCAGTCGGTGGTTGTAAGCGGTGCTCAATTTCCCTAAGGAGAGGTCCAAGCGCCGCCATTCTTTTTCGGTGTCGGTCACACCGTTGCGCGGCAGCGACGGGGGAATAGAAAATTTTCCGAACTGGATCACGCGTCCG
>JANYDP010000290.1 GCA_025363535.1 Verrucomicrobiota bacterium
GCAGAGCGCCACAGTCTTGGCCGATGGGAAATTGAATGGCGGCGTTCTGCCGAGACGCCGCTACACAATTTTGAAACTGCCGACGTGGCTGTGTCTGATGGCGCTGACATTATTCGGCGTGCGGAATCATTGCGTGGCGGCGGAGGATGCTTTTGCCAACGGTTTGAAGGCTGGTCGCGCGGGGGACTTTGCCCGGGCGACCCAGGAGTTTCAGTCATCGCTCGCCGCGCAACCGGCTTCGGGAACGCTCCTGAATCTCGGCCTCGCCTACTGGCGGAGCGGCCATGTGGGCAACGCGATTCTGCGTTGGGAACAGTCTGCGTGGCTGAATCCGTTCGATCTGGGCGCGCGCAACAACCTGGATTTCGCCCGCGCCGAAATGCAGGTGGAGCCGCTGGAATTGACGTGGTGCGAACGGGCCTCGACCTGGCTGCCGACGAATTTCTGGGCGGGAATTATGTGCGGCAGTCTGTGGCTGGCGGTGGGGATGATGATTGTGCCGGGAGTTCTGCGCGTCCGCAAAGCCCGCTGGCATCAGGCGGTGGCCGCGCTGGGACTGGGCGTTTTTCTTCTGAGCCTGCCGCCGAACTTCGGCGTGATCACGCGCGCCCGGTTCGGGATCGTGCTGGAAAAAAAATCCCCGCTGCGCCTCACGCCGACGCAGGAAGCGGAGGCGGTTTCATGGCTGACGGCGGGTGAACCCGTGCGCCAACTCCGGCAACGCGGCGACTATCGTTTTGTCCGCACCGCGCACGGATCGGGCTGGATTCATCATCGCGAAGTCGGGTTTTTTGGCGGGCCTTGGCCGTGACGGTACGCCGTGGGCATTCAACTCCGGCTTTGGCTTCGCCTAACTTTACATTTGTAGAGAAAAAGCCTTGCCGACTTTACAAATGTAGAGCAGGCTCGTCGGCGTTCCCGAAAACGCCTATGCCCAAACCTGAAATTGAACTCACCGAATCCGAGTGGCAGATCATCAAAGCTGTGTGGGACAGCGAACCCTGCACCGCCCCGGCGCTCCAGGAAAAGCTGTTCAAGCAGACCAGGTGGACGTACTCGACCGTGCGGACGCTGATGGATCGCATGGTCGGCAAGGAGTTGCTCGCCGCCGAAAAAGTCCGCCACCAGACGCTCTACCGTTCCGCCGTCACGCCGCAGCAGGCGCAACGCGGCGAACTGCTCTACGCGCTCAAGCACGCCTTCAACGGCGCGCTCACGCCGATGGTGCAATGCCTGCTCGAATCCAAGGACGTGTCCGCCGGGGAACTGGCCGAACTCGAAGCCTTGCTCAAGTCCCGCAAGCGCGGCGCAAAAAAGTGAGGCCACATGAACACACTCATTGAAACATTGAACTCGTGGAGCGCGGCCTGGCCGAGTTGGGCGTGGTCGATGTTCTGGCAATCCAGCCTGCTCATCGGGGCGCTCTGGGTTTTTGATTTGGCGCTGCGGCGGAAGGTGCGCGCCGATGTTCGCTATGCGTTATGGCTCGTGGTGCTGTTGAAGTTGATCGTTCCGCCCACCCTCGCGCTGCCGACGGGTCTGGCGTGGTGGCTGCGCGCCAGCCCGGCTCGGCAGCACATCGTTCAAGCCAGCAAGATGGTGGCGACGTATCCAGATGCTTCGGTGGAAATGCCGTTTCCATCTGCTGCGCCGATTGAGGTGTTGCCGACTCCGCATTTGTCCGCCGCGTCGTGGATGTTGGCGGTTTCGACTTTGATCAGTCTGGCGTTGTTAGGTTGGCTGCTCGTGCGCTGGCTGCAAGTGGCGCGCGACATTCGCCGGGCGACGGACGTATCCGCCACGTTGCATCAGCTGCTCCAGGAAGCGCGGAGCTTGGTCGGCTTGCGAGCATCCGTCCGGCTTCGGTTGACGCAACGGAAAATGTCTCCCGCCGTGTGCGGCTGGTTTCGCCCGGTGATTCTGCTGTCGGAAACGCTCGCGGGAAAATTATCGGATCAACAATTGCGTGCGGTGCTGGTACACGAACTGGCGCACGTCAAACGCGGTGACGTGTGGGTGAACTGCCTGCAAACACTGGTGCAAATCGTCTATTGGTGGCAGCCGCTGGTCTGGCTCGCCAACGCGCGCATCCGCCAGGTGCGCGAGGAAGCCGTGGATGACGCCGTGATGCTGGCGTTGCGCGACGAGGCGGACGGCTATGCGCCCACGCTGCTGGAAGTCGCGAAGCTGGCGTTTCGTCGGCCGCTGGCGAGTCTGGGGTTGGTGGGGATTTTGGAATCCCGCAGCGCCTTGCGCCAGCGAATTGAACGGTTGATTAATTTTCAAATCCCGAAGAGGGCGGGGCTGTCGTTCGTGTCGCTGCTGGGGATTGCCGCGTTCACGGTGGTGGCGGTGCCGATGGGGGAGCCACCGCCAAAGACAGCGGTCGAAGTGAAAACAACCAACTCAGCGTCGGCTTCTTTAGCCGGCATTCTGTTAAATACACAATTTAATTTGGTGCTGAGTGCGTTCCAAAAACGCGATGAGGTGGACAAGTTGACCCACTCCAAAGTTACCGTTGTTCCAGTCGTCAGCGTGAATGCCACTCCTTATGTTTCCATCAGTGTAGCAACAATCGGGAAAACGAATCTCATTCACACCAGCCCAGCACGTCAGGCGATCATGAATAAGTTGGATCAAATCCGTTTCGACAAGGTTGCCTTCGACGGGGTACCGCTTTCGGAAGTAACCGGTCTCTTGGCCAAGGAAACCAAACTCCGCGCCGCTGACGGGAAGGGTATCAACTTTATGCTCAACCTAAGTCAGCCGACCCAATCAGCGAGCATCACCAATGCAGCCGCTGGTTTGCGAGTCGAGCCAACTCAAACGAACGACATGCCGGTTGTCACCATCCATCCGCCGCTCACCAATATTCTCGTGCGTGATGTGCTGGATGCCATTGTAAAATCCTCAGACAAACCCATCAAGTATTCCATAAAGGACAGTTGGATTGAGTTTTCTCCGAAGGGCAATGAAGTCGCACCACTGTCCAGTCGCCGATTCAAGGTGGATGCGGATGCATTGATCCAACGATTGGAAGTTGTGACCGGGGGTGTTTTCGAAGACTTGCCAGGGACGTCAGGGTCTACCGACATGAACATCATGCAGCGTGTTCAATCCGCGGTGATCGCCTGGTTCCGAACGTTGGGCGTCAATTTGGATCCGCCGAAGAGTGTTTTTTTCAACGGCCGCGAGGGAACTTTGTGGGTGCGTGCCAGCACGGAAGATTTAAACATTATCGAAACTGCCATTCAGGATTTTTCGCCGGCACCGCCGCAAATCAACATTCACGTCAGGTTTGTTGAATTACCCAAGGAGCTTGCCGACGCGCTGCCGGTCGACTGGAGCAGTTCTGCTTCTCCTGAAACGAATGGCACCGTACGATTCACTGCCCAGCTTACTCCAAGCCAAGAAAGAGAATTCATCCACAGCTTGCAGAATAAGAATGGCGTCGAAGAGATCACCGACGGGAATATTACAACCTTAAGCGGAAGGCAGACGCAATTTCAAATAACGGATTTGCCCATGAAGGCCCGAATGGAACGTTCAAACACAAATCGACTGGCGTTGCCCATTACTCTGCCAATTGGCCCGACGCTTGACGTTGTTCCTTATATTTCCGGTGACGGATTCACGATTCAACTTACCGTCATTCCGACGCTCGTGGACTTTCTCGGTTACGACGATCCTGGCCAGTTTGTCATCCAAGCTCAACAAAGCACGAACGGCCCCCTGACTACGGTGTTGCCCCTGCCACGTATTCGCCTGCATAGCGTAACCACATCGGCCAGTTTGAAAGACGGCCACACACTTGCTATTCGCCTCGATTCAATACACCAACCCACCACATCAGCCGAAACCACGCCGCCAACGAAGCTGTCAGATTTGCGGCGTCAAATTTTAATTCTGGTCACACCACGGCTGATTGATCCAGCCGGGAATGCAATTCATACGGATGAGGAATTGAAGAGCCTGCCGGTCATCAAGCGCTGATTGTTATTTTAGAGGCGGTGACCAAAGGGCTTAAAAAGTCGGTTGCAGCGTGAGATGCGTCATGTCATCTTGGCGGCAACCGACCGATACCAAACAAAACAATTATGAAAAAAATGCTCCTCCTGGCTGCGGTTTGTGCCGCAGGTTTGATGTTCAATTCCGGCTGCGCGTGCTGCAAAAAGGGCGGCTCCTGCGCCAAGCCTGCGGCCTGCACCGGCGCGTGCTGCAGCGACCACGAGACGTGTGCCAAGTGCTGCAAGGACGAAGCCGGCTGCGCCAAGTGCTGCCATAAGTCCTAGACTGAAATTCGCCAGCGCCGGGCCGGGATCAAATCCGGCCCGGCGTTTTTCTTTTCCCGCCCGGCAATTTCGCAACTTGTTCCCGCCAGCTTCTCTGCTACTGTGCGCGGCTCTGTGAGCATCGAAACCGAAATTCAGAAGCGGCGCACGTTCGCCATCATCTCGCATCCGGACGCGGGCAAGACCACGTTGACGGAAAAGTTGCTGCTGTACGGCGGTGCGGTGCAACTTGCCGGCTCCGTGACTGCGCGCAAGAATCAGCGCGCTACCACGTCGGACTGGATGGAGTTGGAAAAGAAGCGCGGCATCTCGATCAGCTCGACCGTGCTGCAATTTGACTACGACGGCTACCGTCTCAATCTGCTCGACACGCCCGGTCACAAAGATTTTTCCGAAGATACTTACCGCGTGCTCACGGCAGTGGATGCGGTCGTCATGGTGATTGATTCCGCCAAAGGTATTGAGCCGCAGACGCGGAAGCTCTTCGAGGTCTGCCGCCAGCGCGGCGTGCCGATCTTCACGTTCATGAACAAGTGTGATCGCCCGATGAAGAATCCATTGGAGCTGATTGACGAACTGGAGCGTGTGCTGGGCATCGGCGCGTTTCCCGTGAACTGGCCGATTGGCAATGGCCCGGAATTTCAAGGCATCTATGATCGGCAGACAAAAATGATGCACACGTTTGACCGTGTGGTGGGAGGCAAATATCGCGCGCCCGTCACCGTCGGCGGACTGCACGACCCGGCGGTGCGCGGCAATTTGAATGAAGCTGATTTCAACAAGACGCTGGAAGAATTGGAAATGCTCGAACTGGCCGGCGAGGCATTCGATGAAGCTTCCGTGCTCGCGGGTAAAACCACGCCGGTCTTCTTCGGCAGCGGCGTGAACAACTTCGGCGTGCAACTTTTGCTGGATGGTTTTCTCAAGCACGCACCCGCGCCGAAGCCGCGTGTCATGGGCGGCATTGAGATTTCACCCGAGAATCCCGAGTTCTCCGGTTTCATCTTCAAGATTCAGGCGAACATGGACCCGAAGCATCGCGACCGCATCGCGTTCATCCGCGTTTGCTCCGGCAAATTCGAGCGCGACATGACGGTGCATCACTCGCGTTCGGAGAAGAAAGTCCGTCTCTCCAGTTCGCACAAATTGTTTGGCAACGAACGTGAAACCGTGGATGAGGCCTGGCCTGGTGACGTCATCGGCCTCGTCGGTCACGACAGCTTCGGCATTGGCGACACGCTCACGACCGATCCTAAAATTCTCTACAAGGAAATCCCGCGCTTCACGCCCGAAGCCTTCGCGCACCTGCACAATCCGAACACGGCGAAGTTCAAACAATTTCGTCAGGGCTTGGATCAGCTTTTGCAGGAAGGCGTCATCCAGGCGTTGTATCTCCGCAACTCCTCCATCAAAACGCCGTTGCTCGCAGCCGTCGGCCCGCTGCAGTTCGAGGTCGTGCAATTCCGGCTTGAAAGCGAATACGGCGCGGAATCGCGCCTCGAAGCCGCACCGTGGACGGTCGTGCGCTGGCTGCCGACGGACATGAAAGAAGACGACCTCGACGCGATCTCGCTGCCGACGGGCGCGAAGCTGGCCTACGACATCGGCAAGAATCCGGTGGCCTTGTTCGCCAACGAGTGGTCGGCGGACTATTTCGCCAAGACCAACGAGCGCGTGCCGCTGTCCAATCTGCCGGTGCAGACGGCAAGGGAATAAACTTCCAGATAAATGAAAACGCTGCTGCTACTCGAAGACAAAGATGAACGAATAGCAGCGTTTGAGGCCGTAATTCGTGAGCTGGGCGAAGGGTGTTTTATTCAGACTCGTTGAATAGGGTGACACGGAATGAGCCGGGGGCGGAGCGCGGCGTTCGCGCCGCTTCACCTCACAAACTGGCAGCGGTCCAGGATTTTTCACGGCCATCTGTTTGCGGGCACTGAAGCGGCCTGAAGGCCGCGCTCCGTCACTCAATTATACGAGCCTCAATAATCAGAAGAACCGTTGCGGGGTTTGCCGCCAGTTTTGTGTCCCGTATAGCACGCGGATGATTTCGATCTGGTGACTGACCTGGTAGAAAACAATCCAGCGGTTGAAGGGCGGGGTTAGCACGAAGAACCGCAGGCCGGAAAACTCCCTCGACTTCAATTTTGCCTCGGCTCCCATTTCGGGGAACTGGGTCAGGCGTTCAAAACAATCCAGGGCGGCTTCCAGCATGGCTTGTGCGGCATCCGGGTTGTCGAGTTCGATCCATTCGCGTGCCCCCTGCAAA
>JANYDP010000317.1 GCA_025363535.1 Verrucomicrobiota bacterium
TACACGATTGTCGTTCCATTGTCATGTAATTTCTAGCGAGCTCCTGTTGTGCTGCAATAAATGTGGCCTTTGGAGAGTTTGAATGTATCGATTTTCATCCTAGACAGGCACTTTCTTATCACATATAACTAGTGCAACAACAAACAACAGGATGGTCAGGCATCCCGGCGCACCGCGCGCTTTCCTACAAACTGTACTAATGAGATAAGGATAATTTATTTACATAGGTTTCAAGGCAGGATTCACGAATAATTATCATCAGTTGTTAATCGGGCAGGCATTTCGTGCCCTCGTCATCGAGTTCCACTTCCAGGTTCATGATGCCCACGAAGAACGTCTTCATCGGCGTACGTCCAGTTTCGACGTACTCGTCGGGAATGACGATTCGCCATTTACGTTGGCACGGCTGCAAGAAGGTTGATACCACATGTTTGCACACAAACCATTCCCCTGTCGTTACAGTCGTGATAGATCTTGAGTACGGGATCGATGGTAGTGAGTTCAGTTTCGCTACCGTACAACTGAAATCGGCCTTGGTCGTCGGTGAATGATGACATCATGTCGTCGTCGGGATTCGGACCTGTCCAGTGTGGACATGACCACTAAAACACGCGCCCACCTACCTTAATGCGGGAAGAATTTTGTCTCACACCCGCTCGCCTGTCATCACTTTACACGGCATGGCTTCGCCGACGATTTTCAATTACCCTTCCGGCTCACAAATCAGAATACACCCATGCCGCATGAAAAAAATCATTGCCGCCGGAGCGCTCGCGTTCGGCCTCTTCACCTTCACCGGCGTGCGCGCCGCGCAACCCAATCCTGACGTGGAAAAAATCCTCGCCAAACTTTCGCTCGACGAAAAAATCGGCCAGATGGTGCAGCTTGATCTGATGAAGGTCACGGTGCCGAATTCGTCGCCCATCCAGCTCGACGAAAAAAAACTGCGCGAAGCCGTCGTCACCCACGGGGTCGGCTCGTTCATCAACAACGGGCTGGGCCGCGCGCTTTCGGTGGCCGAATGGACGTACGTGAACAAGACCATCCAGGACATAATCCGCGCCGAGACGCCAAACAAGATTCCCCTGCTCTACGGCATTGATTCGATTCATGGCGCGACCTTCGTGCTGGATTCCACCTTGTTCCCGCAACCAATCGCGATGGCCGCCACGCGCAACCCCGAACTCGTGCGGCGCGCTTCAGAAATCTCCGCCGCCGAAACCCGCGCCGCCGGTCTGCGCTGGACATTCGCACCGGTGCTGGATGTGGGGCGGCAGGCGTTGTGGGCGCGTTTTCCCGAGACGTTTGGCGAAGATCCGTATCTGGCTTCCGTGCTGGGTGCGGAATCCGTGCGCGGATTTGAGGGCCAAAACCTCGGCGCGCCGACGAGCGTGGCGGCATGCATGAAGCACTACCTCGGCTATTCGTTTCCGCTCACGGGCAAGGATCGTTCGCCGGCGCTGATGCCGGACTGGTATCTCCGCGAATATTTTCTGCCGCCCTTTCGCGCGGCGGTCAAGGCAGGGGTGAAAACGGTGATGGTCAATTCCGGTGAAGTCAACGGCGTGCCCGTTCACGGCAGCAAATATCTGCTCACCGATCTGCTGCGCGGAGAGCTTGGTTTCGACGGCGTGATCGTGTCGGACTGGGAGGACATCATCCGCCTGCACACCTGGCAAAAAGTTGCGGAAACTCCCGCCGACGCCGTGCGAATGGCCGTTGAAGCAGGACTCGACATCAGCATGGTGCCGCTAGATTACTCGTTCGGAATTCTCCTCAAGCAGCTCGTCGCCGATGGAAAAGTTTCCGAGCAGCGCATTGACGAATCCGTCCGCCGCATTCTCCAACTCAAAATGGACGTGGGTCTTTTCAAAAATCCCTACGTCGAGCCGGAAACCGCCGGGCAATTCGGCAAACCGGAATACCGCCAGACCGCGCTCACGGCGGCGGAAGAAGCCATCACGCTTTTGAAGAATGAAAAAGCCACGTTGCCGCTGGCGAAGTCGGCGAAAATTCTCGTCACCGGTCCGGCGGCCAAAAGGATCAGCGCGCTGCACGGTTGCTGGTCTTTCACCTGGCAGGGTTTGGAGGAGAAGTGGTATCCGAAAGGTTCATTGAGCATTGCCGAAGCGTTAAAGCAAAAGCTCGGCGATGCAAGCGTGGCCGTTCATCAAGGTGTGGATTTCGACGGCAAGAATGTGGATGTGGATGCGGCCGTCGCCGCCGCAGTGCAGGCAGACGCAATTATTCTGTGCCTTGGTGAAGATGCTTACGCCGAGACGCCGGGCGACATCAACGATTTCAATCTGCCCGCCGGTCAGCAGGATTTTGCGAAACGGCTGGAGGCGACAGGCAAGCCGGTCGTGCTGGTGCTGGTCGAGGGACGCGGGCGTATCGTCCGCGAGATTGAGCCGCGCGCAAAGGCGATTGTCATAGCGTATTGGCCGGGTTCGGGCGGCGCGCAGGCGCTAGCCAATGTGCTGTTCGGCGACACGAATCCGTCCGGCAAACTTCCCTTCACCTACGCACGCCATGCGAACAATCTGCTCACTTACGACCGCAAGTTTACCAGCGCGGTGGCGGAGATTTCCGCGCCGGGCGACACGCAGATCAATCCCGCCAAACCGCAATGGGAGTTCGGCCACGGCTTGAGCTACACGACATTTGAAGTGAAGAATCTCAAACTCAGTGCGCCGGTGCTGAAGGGAAATAAAGATCGTCTGGCCGTGAACGTGGATGTTTCCAACACCGGCCAGCGCGCGGGCAAGGAAGTCGTGGAGCTTTACACCTCGGATCTGTACGCGTCGCTGACACCACCGTCGAAACGGTTGCGCGCGTTCACAAAAATCGAACTGCAACCTGGCGAAACGCGGGCGGTGCAGTTCGAATTGAGCGCCGCCGATCTCGCATTTGTCAACGGCGCGAGCAAACTGGTCACGGAGCCGGGCGAATTTGAAGTGTTGGTGGCCGGGTTGAAGGCAAAATTTCGTTACGAGGAATGAGTTTGCTGGCGGCTTGCACGAGGGGGGCGCTTGGGTTTAACTGACGTTGAGTCCAATGATTGTTCGCCCGCAACTTCAGTTCACGCCCCGCCGGGATCAGGCCAATCGCGCGGAACACGTCTGGACGAAAGCCCAGCGTGGCCTCGTCTTGTTCGCCATCGTTTTGGTCGGCGCACGGTTTGCAGCGCTCGGCCAGGCTCTCACCAACGTCCACATTCCCGCGCAGTCTGCCGAATACGCCATCGAATCCTGGCGCACAGACGACGGCCTGCCGCAGAACACGGCCACCGCCGTCATCCAAACGCGCCGTGGTTACATCTGGGCCGGCACGTACAACGGCATCGCCCAGTTTGACGGAATCCGCTTCCAGCTTTTTGATTCGTCCAACACCAAGAACCTCGCCAACAGCCGCATCACGAGCCTGCACGAAGATGCGCAGGGCGTGGTCTGGATCGGCCACGACGCGGGCGACGTGACGCGTTTCGCGGAAGGTGAATTCGCCACGATCATCCACGCCACTGGCTGGGGCCTGGCACCGATCAAGGATTTTGCCGAAGACGAACGCGGCGACATCTGGGCGGTGAATCAACTCGGCGAGGCGTTGCACCTCCGGGACGGGCGCATCGCGAAACCGGCCGGCTTGATGGCGGAGAATTCTTTTGTGAACCCATGCGTGGCAACGGATGCCAAGGGGCACGCCTACGTAGTGCGTAATGGCGTGGTGGCGCGGTTCACGTCCGAAGGTTACGCGGTGGTGGATTTTGGCGATCCGGCGGCGCGGCCCTATTATGACGGCATTGCGTCCGCACGAGACGGCAGTCTCTGGGTAGTCGGTGAAGGCAAGGTACGCAAGTGGGGCGGGACCAACTGGGTTGCCGACGCCGGGATTTTTCCCTGGACCGGCCTGACCGTGACGATGATGCACGAAACCACTGCGGGCCGGTTGCTGCTGGGCACGTTGCAAAACGGCCTGCTGGCGTTTGATCCGGCAGATGGATGGTTCAATCTTAACCGCACCAACGGGCTGCCGCAGGACTGGGTATGCAGCCTGGCGGAGGATCGGGAAAATAATCTTTGGGTCGGCACGCATGGCGGGCTGGCATTGTTGCGCGAGCGCAAGGTGCGAATGCTGAACCCGCCGGATGACTGGCAGGGACGCCCGGTGCTTTCCATCACGCGCACCCACGACGGAACCATCTGGGCGGCGACGGAGGGCGCGGGGGTTTATAGTTTCAAGGACGGCGGCTGGTCGCATTTCGGACTGGGGAATCTTTTTGTCTGGTCGGTATTCGAGGACAGTCAAAACCAAATTTGGGCGGGCACCTGGGGCGGCGGCCTGTTCCGGCTGGAGCACGGAAACTTTGTGATGCAGACCAACGTGATTGCGACTTCCGATCCGGTGGTCGCGCTCAAAGAATCGCCCGCCGGAACCTTGTGGATCGGCACGGGCGCGGGTCTGGTGCGGCTGCGGGCCAACGAGGTCGAACGCTTCGCGCACCTCGGTGGTGCGGCAGCGGGTGATGTGCGGGTGATTGAAGAAGGTGCGCATGGTGAACTCTGGCTGGGCACGCAAGGTTCGGGGCTGGGCCTTTTGAAGAACGGCGATTACAAGACGTTTCGAACCACCGACGGGCTGGCGGGAAATTTCATCATCTCGTTGTACTGCGAAACGAATGGCACACTCTGGATCGGCACACTGGACCGGGGTTTGTGCCGCTATCAAGACGGCCAGTTTCGCACCATCACCTCGGCGCAGGGATTGCCGGGCAACATCATCTATCACATTGAGGACGATCATCAAGGCAATCTCTGGTTCAACTCGCCCAAGGGATTATTTCGCATTCGCAAACAACAGTTGAACGCCTGTGCCGACGGCGTTCTGCCAAAAGTGGAGGTGCTCGGCTACGGCAAGGCCGAGGGCATGACCACGCTGGCAGGCACGGGCGGATTCACCCCGTCGGGCTTTCGTACGCCGGACGGACATCTGTGGTTTTCCACCGCGCGCGGTATCGCCGTGGTCACACCCGAATCGGCACACCCGAATCCTGTACTTCCATCGGTCTGGATTGAAGAGGTCGTCGTGGACGGACAAAGTGTTCCCATCAGTCGCACGATCACGCCGGGTGTCTCGCGAGGCAGCGGGACTGCCGCTCCCGGTCAGGTGGTGTTGCAACCGGGGCGCCGACAGTTGGACGTGCAGTTCACCGGCCTAAGTTTCACTTCGCCCGAACGTGTGCAGTTCAAGTATCGGCTCGAAGGGCCGGATGCCGGCTGGGTGGAGGCGGGCACCCGCCGCCGCGTCACTTATCCATTTCTGCCACCGGGCCACTACACCTTCCACGTCACTGCGTGCAACAATGACGGGCTGTGGAACGCAACCGGCGACGCCCTGGCCATCGTCGTGCGACCTTACTTCTGGCAGACTTGGTGGTTCAAAACGTTGCTGGCGGTTTTCACGGTGGCACTGCTGGCCCTGATTTTCTTTCTCGAATCGCGCAGCCGGCTGCACCGCAAACTGGAACGCATCGCCCGCGAACGCGAACTCGAACGCGAGCGCGCCCGCATTGCCCAGGACATTCACGATGATCTCGGTGCCAGCCTCACCCGCATCGGCATGTTGAGCCAGTCGGCCGCCGGGGATTTGCACGATCCGCCACAGGCGGCGGCGAGTTTGAGCCAGATTTTCGACACGACCCGCGACCTGACGCGCGCCATGGATGAAATTGTGTGGGCCGTCAACCCGCGCCACGACACGCTGGAGTCGCTCACGAATTACATCTCCCGGTTCGCCCAGGATTTTCTCGGGACCGCGCACATCCGCTGCCGCCTCGCGATGCCGCTCCAGTTGCCGGAGGCCTCCGTGCGCTCGGAAGTGCGGCACAATTTGTTCCTGGCCTTCAAGGAAGCGCTGAACAACGTGGTGAAACATTCCCGGGCCAACGAAGTGCGCATCACCTTTCAGTTCGTGCCCGGCGGTTTCACGCTCGTCGTGGCGGACAATGGCGAGGGCTTTGATCAGCCACGCTTCGGTGATGGCGGTGCCGCGCCGGGCCACCCCGTCGGCAACGGCCTGCGCAACCTGCGCTCCCGCCTGGCCCAGATCGGCGGCCACAGCCACATCCAGAGCGTGCCCGGCGAGGGCACGCGCATCGAATTTTTTGTCCCGCAACCGGCCGCCGACCGCGCGCCGGACTGACGCCTGTCATCAAAATTTGCATGCACCGCCCGCGCGGAAAAATGGTATGCCTAAGTCAATGTTGACGAAAGTTTCCATTGTGGAAGACGACCGCAAGGCCCGCGAAATCCTCGTGGACTGGGTCAACCGCGCCGCCGATTTCCGCTGCGTGAGCAACCACGGTTCCGCCGAGGATGCACTCGAAAAAATGCCCGCCGGCAAACCCGATGTCGTGTTCATGGACATCAACCTGCCCGGCCTGAACGGCGCGGAATGCGTCCGCCGGCTGAAGCCGCTGCTCCCGGAGGCGCAATTTGTGATGCTCACGGTGTACGAGGATTCCGAGCACATCTTCCAGGCGCTGCAGGCGGGCGCGACCGGCTACCTGCTCAAGCGCACGCCCCGCGCGGAACTGATGGCGGCTTTGCGCGACGCCCACGCGGGCGGCTCGCCGATGACGACCAACATCGCGCGCCAGGTCGTCAAGGCGTTCCATCAAATCAGCCCGCCCCAGCCGGCCGTGGCCGAACTTTCCACCCGGGAAAATGAAGTGCTGCAACTCCTCGCCCAAGGTTATCTTTACAAGGAAATCGCCGACGCGCTGAACGTCGCCGTGCCGACCGTCAACACCTACATCCGCCGCATCTACGAGAAACTGCATGTGCGCTCCCGCACCGAGGCCGTCGCACGCTTCGCCCATCTCCCCGT
>JANYDP010000341.1 GCA_025363535.1 Verrucomicrobiota bacterium
TATCCGTTTGGTTGCCAATTAAGAAAAACGCAGAGGCGCAGAGAACGCGGAGTTGCGCGGAGTTGCGCGGAGCAAACATTTCTCTGCGCCTCTGCGTTGAATTTTCATCATGTTTGTCAAGCAAACGGATAGGCATAGAACCAACAACAGATTAATTCGTGTTTATATTTACCAACGGATAACGATATACTATACACCTTGACACGGTAGGGGTCACAGGTTCGAACCCTGTATCGCGCACCATCTCTCCTGCAATAGCTTACGCATTCAACTCTGTTTGCAAAAGGTGATCCCCTGTTCCACAAACTGCGTATTCGCCGCCGATTCATGCTGATTTACCATAGATTCCCCTTGCCAAAGTGACACCAAAAGGTCCGTGAAAGTCACAGTGAATCTGGCAATTGTCCACGGCGTGATAAAGTGATGTCCGTTGGCATGAAGCCGGCAAGCTACGGCGAAAATTCTTCACGGGCAGAGAAGCCGCTGAGGCTCATGCCATCTCACAGCGCGGCTCAACACTGGGTGCCGACCACCAGTTTTTGGTGCTTCCGCAGGTTGACAAGGAAAAGCTGCTGCTGCTCTACAAGCATTCCAAGGAGCACAATACTCTTGGTGTCCGCTTGGTGAGTGCACGTAAGATTGAGAAAACGCAAATACACTGGATATCTTTAGGCGGGTTACGAGATGTCCTGGTCAATCTCCAAAGCAAATCAGACCGGATTCTGTCCAATTGATGAAGAATTGTGAGTGTGACGGTGAAGGGAATCGAACCCTCGTTACAGCATCGTGACCCACCACCGCCGGAACATATTGAGGGCAGCCGAATAGTTTCAACGAGATCTGACCAAGACACTTCGACCCAAGCGAATGTTCCCCGGAGAGGCTTGGGAACAGCTTGGCACAAGAACACGAACGACCACAATGTTGGCTTCGGGTGGTGAGAGCGGCACGAAAATGATGGGCCAGAACTTCTCCTGGCGCAATCGCCTGGCCAGATCGCGGAGGCTGTCGGAAAGATCCTCCGGGGACCGGCCGGGCGCCGCCGGCGCGGGAGCTTTTTCGATCGTTGGGGTCAACCACCATGCCATGGCATCGCAGGCGGCGGAATATCCGAGTGACGCGAAGCCATCCAACTGCATCAGATCCTCCCTGGCTCCGGCCACAAAAACCGCCCGGCTCTGGACGGCTTCAAGAATGGCATTCTCGATCGCAATCATCGGATCCACATGGGTGCTATGCCCGCCGTTGATTCGGAGCGGGTTCTGGGAGACAGGGTCATCGAGAAATGCAACGAAGGTGTGCGTGCCGCCAATGGACGCGAGCGACTTGACTTCAATAGTCATTCCCTGGTTACTCAGGACAGCACACAGTTCTCGCACCCGCGTTGAACTGATTTCCGCAAGGTCGACGCTCTGCCCCACATGGAACAATTCGGCAACTGCCATGGCATCGCGTTCAATTATTTCAAGCAGGCCGTGGAATACGGCTTCAGTCACGTGAGAACCGGAGGCCAATCCTGTGCTATGCCAGATGGCCGGATTGTAAACCTCGCGGGCAGGCAAGAACGGACACCATACTTCATTGGCTGGGACGAGAATGGATTTCCCTTCGAGGGTGGTTCCACGAACCCAAGCCAGGGGTTGATCACCGGGATCGGCTAGATGTGTAGGTAAAGGCATAATCGCCAATGGCACATAC
This sequence comes from Verrucomicrobiota bacterium, assembly GCA_025363535.1. GTDB lineage: Bacteria > Verrucomicrobiota > Verrucomicrobiia > Limisphaerales > CAIQOK01 > CAIQOK01. The sequence goes on from JANYDP010000341.1 coordinate 1,699, forward strand.
CATTCACCTCTCGCTTGGAGTTCCGAAGGCTTGGCGACAATCGTAGGAACAGAGCTGCATTCCGCCCAATGGCGCTCGATGGCCTCCATATAAGCTCCGAGCAAAGCTTCATCGTCCGTCCAGCCTTTACCGGTAAGGACAGTTACGTTGCCGGGTGTATCAATAGCCTGCGGCCGAACAACTTGCCAACAGGGCACACCCAGATGGTCCAGGCCGGACAGGTTCGACGGACGGATGGCACCGAGGCGTTTAGCTTCCGCAGCGGCCACCGGGAGGAGTTCCTCGGCGCGACACCGACGCCAGCCTCTCGCGTGCACGGAGCATGAAGGCAACACCCAATCGTCGTTCAAGGGATGCGTTCCTCCGCCAATTGTTTTAAGAGCATCCGCGCATCCATGCGCTTACGATCAGTGGTATTTCGATTTTCTCCCATGAATTGAAGCAGTTTGCGCATCAAGTCGCCACTGTCAGCGAGTTGTGCCGCACCTGATAAATACTCTTCGGTTCGGCAGCGAAACGGCACTGATTTGGCAACCGCAATCAGGTGGCAGGCTTCCGTCGAGGTCAGCACTCGATTCTCCACGCAAACGGAGGCAGCCCACCGAAGATTAACCAGCGGGATAGAAATCGGCCGTCCGGTGAGTGGTTCAAAAAGCAGCGCCACTTCATCGTCGGCTGTGAGTTGGCCCAAAGCGAATTGTTCAAAAACCCAACCGACCCCCCTCATCCCAAATGAGCCGCACTCCACTGCCCGAAGAGCACCCATTGAGGCAGCTCCCCAAATGATCACGCCACGTTTAAGTGCCGCTCGAATTTCGAAAACCGAAACTGAGAGCGCTTGATCGAAAACCCCATCAATAATGCCAACCAAAGATACGCCCTCATCCACCAGTTTTGGCAAGTCACCGCGCCGGATGGGCGGCCGAAAGATTGCATCTAAGACTGTTTCGGCAGTTTCCTTCTCAAGCGACGGGCCGAGAAAGACTACCGGCTTCATGACCTCAAGGTCGCGCGATACCATGTCTGAACTTCCTTGAAGCCCAGTGAACTATATATCTCCATGGCCTGCGCATCTTCCCGGTCAACACGGGCGAACATTTGCTTGCCAGCCGCAATCAGGGGCTGAGCTACGAACGCCACCAACTCCCGTAGCACTTGGCGTTGTCCTTCGTAGGGTGGGACCCGGTACAAATGAAGTCCCGCCTGCGGTTCCGTTCGCCCGGAGCAGACAACTGCCGCGACGATCCCCGCATTCCCGGTTGCCACCGCGACTTCACCGAAAGCAATCAAACTCCTCCACCGCGGTGGCAGTAAGGATGGTTTTTCACGTCGCACTTCGCCCCAAAAGGCATCCAAGCCTGACAGCATCGTTGGTTTCGCCCACGAACCAGCGCCAGCGAAAGCAGTGGCAACCGCCTGCAACAATACCGTTTGGCCCTCGCCAAGAATGCATCCCTTTGAGGCGAGCCTCGGCAGCAACCACCCGCGAACTGGCTCGGAAGTACAAAGCACCCGCGCCTGCCGACTCTGGCCGGCAAACTCCGCTAATATGAGCGCCGCCACTTCGTTTCTGGCCTCCACCGACCAAGTGCCGTCGGACGAAATCACCGAGATACCTGCGATACCGGCCGGGGTGCGCACGACCGAAAGCCGCCAGTCGGAACTGTGACGCAATTGGCCAAGCAATAAAACCAACCCCAGATGCTGATCGGCTTCGGCGAACCGGAGCGCATCGTGCAGCTGCAATGCAATGGAGGAATAGGGATCAGCGGCGGGTTCGCTCATAGGAGCACAGCCTGCTTGGGCGGCAACGGCTTTGGCCGTCAACGCGTTTAACCGTCGTCGACTATTTCTTGCCGGGCAGATCTCGCTCTGAAATCGCATTCGACATGTCCCAAGAAGCCAGCGCCCGTACGGATTCGAGCAACTGCTGTTCGGAAATGCCCTGTACATTGATTACCTGGAAGTCGACCGGACCAATGTCGCAAACGATCGGCTTTTTGAAAACATACTTGGACAGATTGACGTTAAGAATTTGGAAGTTTGGTTTTCCCATAGTTTTATTTTTAGTTAATGGTTGTACTTGGCTTCGAAATGATCCTAAGCCGATTGGTCAGGGCGTCAATTAAAATTTGATATTTGTTTTGCAAACCAAAATAGGCTGATGCCGCGACGTTTTTTGTGCGGGTTTTCCTAGCGAGCGAGAGTGCGGATGAAAATCAACTCGCGGCGATTCGGGCGGTGACACTATCTTCCGTCTTTGGTTGTGATCAGTCCTCGCGCCACAACTGACAACAATTCGCTCCGCAACAAATGTCATCTTCAGGTGGCCGACCACTGCCCCCGAATTCGCTTTCCAATCTAATACGAACTTTTTTTGTCACCGAGCGGAACAAAACCAGCCAGGGGTGAGCGAATCAAACCCGCCACTCTGCGGTGAGGAGTTCATATCTTTTTTGTTTTTTCAATCAAGCGGTCTCGGTTCCGAGATAGAATGAGCAGAACCGGATAGCGAGCCATTTAGCTCGCCGGTTCTGCGGCCAAAGGTTGTAAGGCCTGCAAAGCTTGAAGGCGGTGGCGACCCATACGAGGCTTGACGCGGTGGTAGCAATTTGCTACCATTGGAACATGAGTCAACCAGTCAAAGTTTCGGATGCCCTGCTGCTGGATGCCCGCGTGGCAGGCGAGGCGGTGGAACGGTCCATCGCCGGGCAGATTGAGTTTTGGGCCAAAATCGGGCGAGCGCTCGAACCATTGTTGCGCGGAGATCATGTGCTGGCCTTGTGCCGCTCCGGCAATGTGAGGCCGCTCTCGGCATGTTTAGAGTCGGTGGATTCCCCGGCCGGCCGGCAGCGGGTGTTCAAATACTTGAAGACCCGACCGTATCCGCATTACGAAGCCGCAGTGGAGTCACCGGGTTTGCTGGTGCGAATCGACGAGGACGGCAAACGCACGGTGGGACGCTTCGTCAATCGACAGTTTCAGGCGGTCAAGCTCTCCGCGAAGAAAAAGACGAAGGTTGGTTTGGTGCGCGCTTAAAAGTGAAAAAGCTGCCGCCGAAACTATCCAGTTCGTGCAAGATTCCCGAGCTGGACAAGCACCCGATTCTCGTCGCCCTAGCCGGACCGAATGGCGCGGGTAAAACCACCTTTTACGAAGCGCACCTGAAAGCCACCGGCTTGCGGTTTCTGAATGCGGATGTCTTGGCCGGTGAATTGGGAATTGATGCCTACCAGGCGGCTGAAATCGCGGCCCAATTGCGACGGGAATTCGTGAGCCAAAAGGAGAGTTTTGTTTTCGAGACAGTATTTTCCGATCCGGTGGGTGACAAGCTGGCATTTCTGAAACAAGCCGCTCAAGCAGGTTATGCCGTGATACTCTGTTTCATCGGGTTGCAGGATGCTGACCGGTCAGAACAACGCGTGGCGATGCGCGTCAGTCAGGGCGGTCATGACGTGCCGACCGATAAACTAACCGCCAGGTTTCCACGCACCATGACCAATCTCAAACAAGCGATCCAGGAGCTTCCCCGTGTGCTGGTCTTTGACAACGATGATCTGCGAACGCCCTATCAACTGGCGGCGATTTTTCAGAACGAACAGCAAACGTTTTTAGCAAAACCAACTCCTCGCTGGTTAAACGCATTAAAAATAGTGACAGCAAAAGCGACAACATATTAATTAGTGACTTCCATCACCAACGAATAACGATATACCATACACCTTGACAAGGTTAGGGGTGTGAAGAATCGCCCCAAGAAAATGAAATTACCGCTTGGTAACTTTTGCCGTTGTGTGAAATCAGATTTTATGAAGTTGCCAATGGGGCGGAAAAAAGTGGCAAAAAAACTGGCAAACGCCGAAAAAAGGCTCGCAAATCCTAAGGAAAACAGCTGATTTTCGCAACCGTGTCAAGGTAATGCTCTACCGCTGAGCTAACCGCGCCGAACTGATATAATATTATAGATACCACCCCGTTCCCGCAAGATTAAATCCGCATCGTATCGGCGGGAGTTCAAAAGGGGATTACTGCGCGCGTTCAAAAGGGGACAGATTTTAGAGTGAGTATTTTCCGAGGATTTCGGGCCAGTGGTTGAGTGGTGGGCTTGGGGGTTGGGTGACCGCCCAGAACTGTCTGAGGGGGTGATGGATCAGGGTGATGGCGGATCGTTTGGTGGGAGCGATGGGCCAGCTTTGACCCAGAAAGTCGATCTGGTGGTCGGCGTTGACCCGTCGTTTCAGCTGGAGCGCCAGATGGAGGTTCAGCAGGGTGGCCGGCGGACAGGGACGCGTGACGGCGCGCTTTTCTGCGAAGGCTTTCTCCCAAGCCGCATTGGGGTGGAGGCCGGTGGTGCGGCAAACGGTGGCATTCTGGCGTTGCACCTCGCGGTCGAGCACGGTCTGTGCGGCGGCATAGCTGTGGACTTTTTCATAGGCCAGGAGGGCGACCAGACGTTTTTGCAGGGTGCCGAATCGGCGTTCGATCTTGCCTTTGGCTTGCGGGCTGGGCGCGACCAGATGGGTGACCCCCAGGGCGGAGAAGGCGCGTTGGAACTCCGAACAGGGATCCCGGTCATCGGCCATGGAATCATGGCCAAAAAGACTCAAGCCATCGGTATAGACGACCAGCGGCAGGGAGTGGGCGAGAAAGAGGCGGCGAAAATGTTCGAAATGATTCCAGGTGGTGTCGGTGGGGACAAAGACCGCGCCCAGGAGTTTGCGGGAATGATCATCGACGGTCAGTAGCAAGGTTTGCTTTTCCTGGGCGGGCCACCATTGGTGGATGGAGGAATCGTGCTGCCAAAGTTTATCGAGGCGTGAGCGTTCCCAGCGGCGGCGGGCTTTGGGCCGAGGTTCCGGCTGGCCGAGGAGTTCTGGAAAGTGGGTTCGGGCGAAGGCCGCCACCGATTCGCGATGGCGCTTGAAACCGAGGCGGGTTTCCAGTTCGTCGGCCACCAGTTGGAAGTTGGGCGGCTTTTAGAGGGGGAGGAACTCCTTGAGGAAGGCGAGGGCTTCCGGCGGCCAGTCGGGCCAATGGTCGCCGCCGGAGAGCTTGGCGGCGAAGTGGGAGCGTTCCTTGAGGAAGCGGGTGCGGAGCCGGTAAAGGTGGGTGCGGCCGATCTGGAGTTGGCCGGCGGCCTCCGTGAGGTCGATCAGCCCCTCCTTGAACTGCTGAAGGATTTGCTGGAGAAACAGGTTGGTGAGGCGTTTGGGGAGTTGCTTTTTTAATAGCCCCAAGTCAAACCAACCGCGGTCCCTTGGTCGAGGGCTTTCGTCGGCCTTCGTTACGCTCAGGCCTCCTCAACCCATCGACCAAGGGACAGTTCCGACCGCCACAGCACCTGTCCCCTTTTGAACTCGCAGCCGTCCCCTTTTGTTCCCGCCCCGACAGATTAAATCCGCATCGGTTTCACCCTGGCCTTGTCTCGATTCTGTGGGCTACCAAAAGGTGAGTGTGTGAGTTAAAAAGAACGCACCCCATGAACGAGACCCAAACACCCGCACTGAACCGTAAAAAGCGATACGATCTGAACTTCAAACGCTCCGCCGTGGAGCTGTGGCTTGTCGGCGGGAAGTCCGCCCAGTCCGTGGCCGCTGCGCTGGGCCTCAGCGACCAGACGCTCAAGACTTGGAAGGAACAGTTGGCCGTGGTGCCGCCCAAAAGCACCGCCCCGACCTTTGAGGAGTTGCCGGCGGAGAACCAGCGCCTGCGGCGCGAGCTGACCGGCGCGCGGCGCCGGTGCGACATATTAAAAAAACGTTGGGCATCCTCTCCGAACCCAGCGGGAACGGTTTGAACGGCTAAAGGCCCTGAGCACCGACCCTGCGATCCATCAACTGTGCGCGGCCTTTGGCGTGACCCGGAGCGGCTCTCAGGCGTGGGCGCGGCGAGGGCTGGGCAAACGCGCCCGGGCCGATGCGGATCGGCTGCCGTTGTTGCGGGAAGGCCACGCCGAAGGCCGCGGGGCTTATGGCCGGCCGCGCCGACTGGCCTGGCTGGCACGCCGCGGCATCCGTTGCGGTCACAACTGCGCCTGGCGTTTGCTGCATCAGGCCGGCTTGAGCCAGAAGCGAAGAAAGAAGTTCCGCCCCGCGAGCCTGACCGACAGCAACCCTGACCTGCCGGTGGCATCCAACCTGTTGCCCCATCACTCAAACCCAACCCCGTCTGGCAGGCGGACATCACTTATGTGGAGACGGACGAGGGCTGGCTGTATGTGGCTGGGATCATAGACCGCTGCCCCCGCCGGTGCGTCGGTTGGGCCATGGGTGCCACGCTGCACACGGCGGTGCCGCTGGCCGCGTGGCAAAGGGCGCAGACCCAACAGCGGACGCCGCCGAGGCAACTGCTATGACAACGCCACCATGGAAAGCTTCTGGAGCGTATTGACTCACGGCTAAATGTTACCGGAGGCTGGAGTCATTGGAGCTTGGTTGCCTCACGATTCAGGTTACCCAGGGCAGTGAAGAACTTCTGGAGTTTGAGCTCAATGTTTTTCTTCAACGCGAACGGGTCCAGTTTCGCGTGTTGGGCGCGCAACGTCACCTTGGTCGCTTCAGGAATCGCTGGGCACTCCAGCAGTCTTTGATACGGCGTCTTGGGGGTCTTCTCATACACCCGCTTGGTCCGCCCATCTTTCTTCTCCCGCTTCAGGAG
>JANYDP010000381.1 GCA_025363535.1 Verrucomicrobiota bacterium
CCAGAGATGCACGCTCGCCCTGAGAGGTGAATAAAGGAAGATACCATTGGCGTCCACTGAGCCTTCGTAATTCTTTGCAGGAAGTAGTGGTCTAAAGTGTTCAGGTAAGCGACCAAAGTGTTTAGGGAAATGATTTCTGAAACACCAAAAGAGGGGTTTTTGAACACAAAAACCGTCGGAATAGACTGAAAATTAGCCATTTAGATTATGAATGGGCAAAAAGAGGCAATTCCGGGCCGGTTTCCCCCGAAAATAGCCAGGCCATGAATGGCTGGGCTATTTTCAAAAGCCTCACACCAGCTTCATCGCCACCTGCTCATCCAAAATCTCCTGCACGGTCAGCGGGACGATGACTTTGTGACTGCGTTTGAAGAAGGCTTGGATTTCCGACAGCGCATCGCCGGAATAATCGAAGCTCACGAAGAAACCTTTCTCGCAATCCTCGCGCATCATCACGGCCTCAAAGGCGTCAATGTCCGGCCGGCCGACCTTGTCCTTTTGCTTCACTTGGATGGGATACCAGCGCTCCTGCAAGGCCAGTTCGCCTTCGCCCCGCTTGCGCGGCGCGGCGCTGGCGGACACGGGGAAGATGCGGCCATCAATGCCCATGTCGCCCACCTGCACCTTGTTCGGAATGCCGCCGAGGGCGATGACCGCCCAGTTCTCAAATTCAAACGGCGGGATGACGCGGAGTTTTTCCGATGTCCACGGCAGGTCGCGCACCACGAAGCCGCGACCGGTTTTCCACAACGGATCGCTTTCGGGAATGCCGCAGACATCGCGCAACCGTTTGGCCATCACGCGGCAAGCGGTGGGCGAAATATCAATGCCGATCCACTGCCGTTTCAATTTCTGCGCCGCGACGAGCGCCGTGCCGCAACCGCAAAACGCATCCAGCACGATGTCGTTTGGCTCGCTGCTGATTTCGAGAATCCGTTCCAAAAGTTTTAACGGCTTCTGTGTCGGATAACCTAAACTCTCAATTGCCGAACCTTGAATCGGTCCGATGTCATCCCAGACGCTTCCGAGTGGAACGCCGGGCATTTCATCCAAATAACGTTTCTGCCTCGGTGTCGAACCAGCCTTCGACTGAACGATGCGGCCTTGCTTGTAAAGCTCTTCCATCCGTTCTTTGCTAAAACGCCAAGAGCGTTTGATGCCTAGAAACTCATAAATCGGATTCCCTTTTTCGGGAGCATCATTTCCGGGTGCGCCTAAATCGCCGAGCGAATAGCGTCTGCCAGTGTCAGGCTCGACATGCCGATAAAACTTTTCCGTGTATTCTTCGTCGTAGGGCAAATAGAGATGTTTGAATTTATATTCTTCGCCGCCGCCATAGAGGAAAATTGTATCGTGGACTCGACCAAGATGTTTTGAACCTTGCTTGGCATCATTGTGGGAGGATTGTCTTTTCCAGATGATTTCGTTGATGAAATTATTTTCCCCAAAAATCTGGTCGAGCATCACCTTGACGTAGTGGCTGGCGTGCCAGTCGCAGTGGTAATAAAAGCTGCCGGTCTTTTTGAGGACGCGCGCTAGTTCGCGGCAGCGCGGGCGCATGTAGTCAATGTAAGCCTTGGTGCTTTCGTGGCGGTCGGCAAAGGCGCGCTTCTCCTTGGTCTCGCCCCAAAAGACTTCATAGTTGCGGTTGGAGTTGAACGGCGGGTCTATGTAAATCAAATCCACGCAGGCGTCGGGCAGCTTGGCGAGCGATTCCAGATTGTCGCCGCAATAGACGACGCGGGTATCGACGAGGGCGGAGGGTTTGCCAGGTTTCTCGGAGGGACGAGTTATACGAGTCCCTGACTTGTCCGGGGACGTTTCGGATTTGGGACTCACAGAGCTCGTCTCTTCGGGGGAGGCGATTGCCTTTTTTGCCATGCACGGAAGCTAGAGATATTGCCGCGTCCGGTCAACGTCTGCGCATCTCGCGCAACGACGCGCGGTGGCGCGTGTGCTCCTCACCGCTCACGAATCCTTCCGGCGCCAGACCATGAGCCGCTCCGGGTTTTCCAATTCGTAGCGCGCGGTTAAAGATTTTAGGTGGGTGAGCTTCCATGGTTGCGCGAAGTTGTTGCCGTTTTTGGTGAAGACCAGGTCGTCGGCGATATAGACGGCGGAATGGATGGCGTTGCCGGCATCATCAAGAAAAAGAATGATGTCCCCATAGCTGGTGGCCTTGGCGATGGTGTAGTAGTTGGCTCTGAGAAAGGAGACGGTGTAGCCCGTGTCGGTGAACCGATTGTCGGGTTTGTCATTGAAAAAATTCATGGTGGTCCAATGGCAGTCTATGACTGGATCATTTTTCTCCGGGGGCGTGGGAAAGGTGTAGAGCCGTTGGCGGGCGAACTGCGGCAGCAGATAGAGCAGACTGATGGTGGATCCCTCTGGGATGCGGGTCATGGATTCGAGCAGGGGCCGGACATCCTTTACTTTCATCCCCTTGTCCCAATAGCCAAGGATTTTGTCCACGTCGGTGTCGGGGCGGATGCGCAGCCGGGCCAGCACGGCGGACTGACGAGACAGCGCCTTGAGCAGGCCGATCTTCTCGGTCTCGGTCGAAAGGTGCTGCATCACGGTTTCGTAATCACTGAAACATTGGGCGTCGCCCCGCGAATACAGAAGGCTCCGAACCATTTTTTCCACCGGATCAGCCACTTCGTCGTGGCTGAAACAAACCTCAAAACTTTTACCCGGAAAGATGAAGGGGAACTGCATGTAATGATTGGAGGTGGAGGCAGCCAATTCGCGGTAAAGTTTGGTGCGGACTTCCGGGGTCAGCGAAAAAACCAGTTCGTCATCCGGCTTGATGACCGTGCCCGCGTTGGAATAAGTGGCACAGGCGGGAGCAAGGGCGCGCGCAATCTGTTCCGACGCCACCCCGCACGCGGTCAGCCGGGCGCGAACCTGCTCGGGTGAGAGTCCTTGGAACGTCCAGACTGGAGCCTTGATGTTTTTCAGCTCGAAGGCGAGATATTCTTCCGGAGCCTCCAGCGCGATGTCGGCGGTGGTGAGTTCACCCCAGGGAGGTATTTGCGCGGGCGCAACATCGGAGCTGTGTTGATGGACAGAGAAAAGATTTCCCGCCGCAGGTTTTGGCGAAGAAATCACACTCAGGCCAAGAGCCAATAGACCGCCGCTCAGCACCAGGGCCATGCTGAAAACCACCAGGCCGGTCAGGTTGAAACGCGCCACAAATTTTTCATCCGGCGGAATACTGTTGCTGTTTTTTGCCATAACGTCATCGAACCATCACTGTGAATACTACGCGAAATTGTGGCGTGAACCAAGGCCCAATTGGGGAGCGTTGGTTTCAGTCGCGACGGTAAAGCGGGGTGGCGTCAGCTTGGTTTTCCAGCGCCAATCAAACCGGTTTCATGTTCGTGGACATGGCCGGAGAAGGGAGCCACGCTGCGGGCGGCCTTGCCGGCCACCAAAAAATCGTCCTACAGTTTCTCTGGATGCGCCAGCAGTTCGGAAATGCGCTGCAACAAGCGTCCCGCCGCGCCGCCATCCATCACGCGATGATCGAAGCTGAGCGTGAGATTCGCCTGCATCACCGGCACAAACTGTTCCTTGGCCACGTCCCAATGCGGTGCCCGCCGCGCCGCGCCCATGCCCAGCACGAGTGTCTGTTCTGGCAGCGGAATCGGCGTGGCCCATTCGAGGCCGAACGTGCCAAAGTTTGTAACCGTGGCGATGGAGCCGCCCGTCGCGTCGGTGGGCAGCTTGCGTTGCCGCGCGAGTTCGACCAGTTCGTTGTACGGCGTGACCAAATCCTTCAGCAACCGTTGATCAGCCTGGCGCAACACTGGGACGAGCACGCCATCTTCCGCTTCCACGGCGAATCCGATGTCAATGGACGAGGGATGAACAATCTTGTTGCCCACGAGCCGTCCAGCAGGCGCGCTGTTTTCCGCCAATGCCAAGGCAAGTGCGCGCAGAGCGGTCAATGCCGGGCCGGGTTTCGGTTGCGCCACTTTACGGAAAGCAAAAAGCGGATCAAGGCAGACGGAAAGACCGACCGTCGCGAGCGGACGCGTCCAACTGCGACGCATGGCATCCGCCACGGCTACGCGCATGGAGGACGCCTGGCTCATTTTTTGTTTCTCAAGGTTCGCCAGGAATTTTTCAAAGTCTTGAATCGTCAGCCGCCCCGCCGCCCCGCTGCCGGCGATGCCCGCCAGGTCGGCCGCGTGCAAGCCCAGTTCGTGCATGCGCGCTTTCATGCGTGGCGACATGAAGCTCGCGCCCGCCGCATTTGCCGGCACAGGCAGGCCGCGAATGGTGGGCTTGACCTTGTTCTCCCCGTTGGCCGAGGATTTTTTTTCCGTCTGAAATGAGGTTTCTTCTTCGTTGCTCTTCTTTGGAGCCGGCATGTCGAGGCCAAGCTTCTTGGCATCGGCGGCACTCACTTTCAAATGACCCAGCACGGCGCCGACGGCGTAACTCTCCCCGGCCTGGGCGAGAAATTTTTCCACCTTGCCCCGGCACGGCGAGGCGACATTCATCGTCGCCTTGTTCGTTTCAACTTCAATCAGATCCTGGTCGGCCTCCACGGTGTCGCCGGGTTGGACCAAAAAGTTGATGATGGCGGCCTCGGCGATGGACTCGCCAAGCTGCGGCATGATGATGGGGATTTGGGTCATCGGAAATTTTTGATTTGCGATTTGCAATTTACGATTTTGAGCGTGGTCATAGTCGCAAAAGATTTCTGGCCGCCGCCGCGATGCTGCGCGTGGTCGGGCGATGCGCGGCCCACAGGTTCGGATGATAGGGGATGGGCGTGTCTTTGGCATTGAGCCGCTGCGGCGGCGCGTCGAGAAGTCCGAAGCCTTCGCTCGCCACGCGCGCGATGATCTCCGCCGTCACACCGCCCCACGGCCAGGCTTCACCCACGCATAACAATTTCCCCGTGCGCGCCACGCTCGCCATCACCGTGTCCGTGTCCAGCGGCTTGATGGAACGCAAATCCACCACCTCCACCTCCCAGCCTTCCGGCGCCAGTTCCGACGCGGCTTCCAGCGCTTCATGCACCATCGCGCTATAAGTCACGATGGTCAGGTCGCGGCCTTCGCGCGCGATGCGGGCCTTGCCGATGGGCAACGCCTCGCTCGGCAACTTTTCCGCCTTGAGATGGTAATAAAGAAATTTGTGCTCGCAGAAAATCACCGGGTCATCAATCGCCACCGCCTCCAGCAACATGGAGTAAGCGTCCTCCACCGTCGCGGGCGTCAACACCACCACGCCGGGATAATGCGCATAGATCGCCTCGAGACATTGACTGTGAAACGGTCCGCCGCCGGACGTGCCACCGAACGGCAACCGCACCGTG
>JANYDP010000408.1 GCA_025363535.1 Verrucomicrobiota bacterium
TCTCGAGTGTTTCCCGCAACACCATCGCCGCGCTAGGTCTGGCCGGTGGCTCACCGCGCACGGCTTCGCTGGCGCTCTACGCTGCGTCTCCCGTTCCGGAACCCGCCAGCATGTCCTTGCTCGGCCTGGGTGCCTTGGCCACTGTAATGGCCCGCCGCCGTCGTTAATCGGTTGTTAATTTAACCAGACCTCCGTCAGCTTGCTGACGGAGGTTTTTGTTTTTGCAGAGTAGCTATTCGCGTTCGATGACCTGTAGCCCCGCCCGCAGAAAGCCCAGCGCGTAGGCCATGCCCGCGTGCCACGGCGCGGCGCAGCTCATTTGCGGTGCGTGGTCGGGAATCAATACACCGTTGAAATTATTGCGCTTCAAAATTCGCAGCACCCGCAGCACATCCACCGCGCCGTCGTCAATGAACGTCTCTTTGTAGAACGGCACCTTGTTGCGCACGTTCCGCAGATGGACGTAGGCGAGTTTGTTTTGGCGGCTGTATTGTTCCACCGCGTCATAAACATTTCCTTCAGTCATCTCCGCGAGCGTGCCGACGCAAAATTCCAGCGCGTTGCGCGGGCTGGGTTTCAGGTCAATCAGCTTCTGGTAAAGGTGCGGCTGATAAACCAGTCGCGGCTGGGTGCGCACCGTCGGCATCGGCGGATCGTCGGGATGGGCGGCTAAAGTCACGCCAGCTTCTTCGGCCACCGGAATCAGCGCGTCGAGAAAAACCTGGAGCCGCTGCCAGAGCTGTTCGTGCGTGGTGGACGGAACATTGCCGGGCGCGGCGTGGCGGTCATAGACCATGTTCCAAACCATGCCGTTGGGCAGCGGCTTGTCGAGCGGCCCGTCCATGCCTACGGCCTCGGCGTCGCCGCGCGCGAATTTTCCTTTGACCCGGCCCGCGACGCCGGCGATGGAAAAGTTGTAGCCAAACACCGGAATGCCCGCGCGCCCGACGTTGCGGATGATGGTCTTGAGATTTTCAAGCTGCTGCGCCCGCTTCGGGCCGTCGAGCAAAACGTCGTGCCAGTGGGCCGGATCAAAATTCTCGATGGCCTCCAGCTCCAGCCCGGCGGCATTGATGTCTTTGCGGATCGCCGACAATTCCTCAAAAGTCCAGAGTTTGTCGGGATCGCCCGCCAGACCCCAGCCGGTGTCGTCGCCGACGGGCTGGTCGCCCGGCTGGTTGCTGCGCGACGAGCGGAAATAATCCACCAGATGAATGACCAGATGGGTGCAGCCGCACTGCTTGGCGAAGCGATAATGCTCCGCATTTAGTTGATGGCGATAAAGCCCAAGGCCGAGTTTCATGATTTTTTTCAGGTGCCAGTTGCGTTCGTTGAGCGATGGAGCGCGGGCTTTAGCCCGCTTCAACATCCATCGCTGTCCAGTGTAGGAAATATCTGGTCCGCTTCCGACTCGTGCGTTGAAGCGGCGTGAACGCCGCGCACCATTCACACCGCCCGCAGTTTCACCAGCAAATCCTTGCTGGCCACGGTGTCGCCCACGGCGGCATGGATCGCATCCACCACCCCATCCGCAGAAGCATAGACGGTAGTCTGCATCTTCATCGCCTCCATCATCATCAGCTTGTCGCCCTTCGCCACTTTCGCACCCACGCTGACGGAGATCGCGGCGATCAGTCCCGGGATGGGCGCGGCGATCTGCAATGGATCGGTGATGTCCGCCTTGGGGCGCGCCTTGGTCTGGGGCGCAATTTTTTTGTCGGCGACGAAGGCTTCGCGCGTGATGCCGTTCAATTCGTAAGTAAGTGTGCGGCGGCCGTCCTTGTCCGGTTCGCTGACGTTGACGAGGCGCACCACCAGTGATTTGCCCTCCTCAATCTCAATGGCAATTTCCTCGCGCAAACGCAGGCCATAGAAAAAGGCGTGCGTCGGCAGAACGCTCACGTCGCTGAATTCGCGCGTGTGCTTGGCGAAGTCGGCGAAGACCTGCGGATACATCAGGTGGGAATAAAGATCGTCATCGGTGGGGTCGTGCTTCAACAGATCGGAAAGTTCCTTGCGGATTTTTTCCAAGTTGGCTGGAGTGGCGACCGCGCCGGGCACGACGCCGTTCTTGAAATCTTTCTGCGCCTGCACTGCGCGTTTTTCGCCTAGCACCACGCGCTGCACGTCCTTCGGCCAGCCGGCGGCGGGCCAGCCGAGACCGCCGCTCATCATGTCCACAACGGATTCCGGGAAACCCTGCGAACCAGGTTCGAGGTTCACCACGTCGGCGGGCTTGATGCCGCGCGAGAAAAGAAACAGCGCCATGTCGCCCACGACCTTGCTTGACGGCGTGACCTTCACGATGTCGCCGAAGAGCTGGTTCACGTCGGCGTAGTTGTGCGCGATCTCGGACCAGCGATGCGAAACCCCCATGCTGGCGGCCTGTTCCTTGAGGTTGGTGTACTGGCCGCCGGGCATTTCGTGCAGATAAACTTCCGCGCTGCCGGTCTTGGGCGCGGTGTCGAACGGATGATAATACTCGCGGACCTTTTCCCAGTAATCGGAAAATTCGTTGAGCGCTTCGAGATCAAGCTGCGTGTCGCGCGGCGAATGTTGCAATGCGGCGACGATTGAATTCAGATTCGGCTGGCTGGTGCTGCCGCTCATGCTGGCAAGCGCGAGATCCACGATGTCCACGCCCGCTTCGCTGGCATTCAGAATTGCCGACGCCTGCGTGCCGGCGGTGTCGTGCGTGTGGAAATGAATCGGGATGCCGACTTCGTCGCGTAACGCCTTGACGAGCGCCTTGGCCGCGAGCGGTCGGCAGATGCCGGCCATGTCCTTGATGGCGAGAATGTGCGCGCCCATTTTTTCCAGTTCCTTCGCGAGCTTGACGTAATACTTCAGCGAATATTTCGCGCGGTTTGGATCAAGAATATCGCCGGTGTAGCAGACGGCGGCTTCGCAGATCGCGTGCGTGTCCTGCACGGCTTCCATCGCCACGCGGAGGTTGGGCGTGTAGTTGAGCGAATCGAAGATGCGGAAAATATCAATGCCCGACGCGGCGGCGTGTTTGACGAAACCGGCGACAACATTCTCGGGATAGTTGGAATAGCCGACGGCGTTCGAGCCACGGAAAAGCATCTGGAAACAAATGTTCGGAATCCGCGCGCGCAATTGGCGCAGGCGATCCCACGGGTCTTCGTTGAGGAAGCGCATCGTGGTGTCGAACGTCGCGCCGCCCCACATCTCCAGCGAAAACAAACCCGGCGCGCGGCGCGCGAGCGCGTCGGCCACGACCAGCATGTCGTGCGTGCGTACGCGCGTGGCCATGAGCGATTGATGGGCGTCGCGCAACGTGGTGTCGGTGATGAGCAACCGTTTCTGTTTGCGCGTCCATTCGGCAAATTTTTTCGGCCCGAGCTTGAGCAGCAAATCGCGCGTGCCGGGCGGCGGCGCGAGTTTGTGATCGAAGGCAACTGGCGTGGCCTGGATGAGCGGCTTAGCCGGCTTGTAACCCTTGGCGTGCGGGTTGCCATTGACAATGACGTTGCCGAGGAAGTTGAGCAGCTTGGTTGCGCGGTCGCGGCGGGTCTTGAACTTGAACAGCTCGGGCGTCGTGTCAATGAGCGTGGTGGTCGCCTGGCCGGTGCGGAATTTTTCGTGGGCGATGACGTTTTCGAGAAATGGAATGTTCGTCTTCACGCCGCGAATGCGAAACTCGGACAGCGCGCGGTGCATGCGGTGCATCGTGTCCTCGTAGGTGTGCGCGCTGGCGATAACCTTCACGAGCAGCGAATCGTAGAACGGTGTGATGATCGCGCCGCCGTAGCCCATGCCGCCGTCGAGCCGCACACCGAAACCGCCGGGCGAGCGATACGCGAGAATCTTGCCGTAGTCCGGCATGAATTTGTTTTCCGGGTCTTCCGTGGTGACGCGGCATTGGATGGCGTAACCGTTGCGCGGAATTTCATCCTGCATCGGCATCCCGACGGCCGGGTCGTGCAACGCGTGGCCTTGCGCGATCAGAATCTGAGCGCGCACCAGATCCAGACCGGTGATGACTTCGGTGACGGTGTGCTCGACCTGGATGCGCGGGTTCATCTCAATGAAGAACCATTCGTGCTTGTCGAGGTCGTAGAGAAATTCAATCGTGCCGGCGTTGTCGTAACGAATCTCGCGGGCCATGCGCGCAGCGGCGTCGCACAATTCCTTCACGATGTTCGCGGGCAAACCAAAACTCGGCGCAACTTCGATGACCTTTTGATGCCGGCGCTGCACCGAGCAGTCGCGTTCGTGCAAATGAATCACGTTGCCGTGCTGGTCGCCGAGGATCTGCACCTCGATGTGTTTGGCGCGCGGAATATATTTTTCGAGAAACACCGCCGCATTGCCGAAGGCGCGCTCGGCTTCGGACTGCGCTTCGTCGAGCAAACCAGAAAGATCAGCCGCCTTTTGCACCACGCGCATCCCGCGGCCGCCGCCGCCGAACGCCGCTT
>JANYDP010000427.1 GCA_025363535.1 Verrucomicrobiota bacterium
CATTTCGTCGTTCTTGTAAACCACGTCGCGCTTGAGATCCCAGACGTTGAGCGGCTTGCCCTTCAGGACGAACACGGCCTGGTTGTTCACGTCGCGGCAGCTCGTGATCGAGCCGGCGGCGGACTGACCTTCGCAGATGAAAACCTGAGTGCCGGCACCCTTCTCGCGTTTCTTGTCGAGATGATGTTTACAATCCTTTAATTGCGGGATACGCAGCGTGATCGCCTTGGCACGGTCGCGGGCAAGCTTCTTCACGTCCTGCAATTCCTTGCGGAGCTGCCGAGTGTCCTCGACCTTCGCCATGATTTTTTCGGCGATGGCCTTGTTGCGATTGAAAAAATGCAGCAACTCTTCGCGCACGTTGTTGACGAGTTCCGTGCGGATTTCCGTGTTGCCCAGCTTGTTCTTCGTCTGCGATTCAAAGAGCGGATCCTTCAAGCGGATCGCCACCGCGCCGATCATCGCTTCGCGCACGTCGTCGCCTTCGTACTTGGCCTTGGCGTATTCGTTGACGGCCTTGAGCAGACCTTCGCGAAACGCGCTGAGATGCGTGCCGCCGTCGCTGGTGAACTGCCCGTTGACGAAGGAAAAAAATGTCTCACCGTAACGCGAGTTGCTGTGCGTGAAGCAAAATTCCAGCGTCTTGCTCGTGTAATGGAGCGGCGGGTACATCGGCTCCGCGCCGTCCGTCTCCAATTCCTCCATCACGAGATCCATCAGGCCGAGGCGCGATTGAAACGTCTTCGGTTCGGTGCCCGCCACGTTGAGGATGAGCTTCAAGCCCGTGTTCAAATAACTGTAATGCCGCAGCCGTCGTTCGATGTGCTCGACGCGGAATTCGCTGTCCTTGAAAATCTCCGGGTCGGCCTCGAACTCGATGAACGTGCCGTTCGGCTCCTTGGTCTTGCCGCCGTCTTCCTTCTTGAGTTTGCCCTGCTTGAATGCGGCTTCGGCGAATTCGCCTTCGCGATGACTGCGCACGAGAAAGTTTTTGGACAACGCATTCACCGCCTTGGCGCCCACGCCGTTCAAGCCGACGCTGAACTGGAACACGTCGTCGTTGTATTTCGCGCCGGTGTTGATCTTGGAAACGCAGTCCACGACTTTGCCGAGCGGAATGCCGCGCCCGAAATCACGCACGGCCACGCGGTTGCCTTCGAGGCTGATCTGAACCTCCTTGCCGTGGCCCATGATGAATTCATCAATGGTGTTGTCCACGACCTCCTTGAGCAGGACGTAGCAGCCATCGTCCGGGTTGGTGCCGTTGCCGATGCGCCCGATGTACATGCCGGTGCGCAGCCGGATGTGCTCCAGCGAGGACAGCGTTTTGATTTTGCTCTCGTCGTAATTGCTCTTTGCGTTTTCAGCCATAAAAAATTGCGGAGGGGAAGATGGGATAAAGCGGCGGGGATGGAAATGGGAAAATCACGACTGTCGCGACTCTTTGAGAATGTCCGCTATTGGACTCGCTGAAAATGTCCCCCTGGGGCGGCAGTTGCGGTAGCAACTGTCGCCCGGATGGGAACATTAACAATGAGCGAGAAGGAACGACGACGGGTTGGCATCATGGCCAGCGTGAAGGCGGGTGAGTTGAACCTGGTGGAGGCCTCGGAAGTGTTGGGGCTGGGTTACCGCCAGACGCGGCGCGTCTGGCAGCGCTATGACACCAACGGTGACGCGGGATTGGTTCACCGCCTGCGCGGCCAACCGGGCCAGCGGTGCAAAGCACCGGAACTGCGCGCGAAGATACTGGCGCGCTATGAAGAGCGCTATCCGGACTTCGGGCCGACGCTGGCAGCGGAGTATCTGGCGAAGGAAAAGCTCGTGGTGGATCACGAGACGCTGCGGCGGTGGCTGCAGGCCGAAGGCAAACGCACGATCCGCCGCCGCCGGCAACGCCATCGGCAATGGCGCGAACGCAAGCCGTGCTTTGGCATGATGGTGCAGATGGACGGCTCGCACCACGACTGGTTCGAGGGGCGGCGGGCCAAGTGTGTCTTAATGGTGATGGTGGACGACGCGACCAACCGGGTGTGGGCGCAGTTCTTCGCGGAAGAGACGACCCACGCCAGCTACGACGTGCTGGAAGGGTGGATCAGGAAGCAGGGCTTGCCGCAAAGCCTGTATGTGGACCGGGACAGCATCTACCGGTGCGAAGGGCTGGGGAGCATCGCCGAACAGATCGCGGGGAAAGCACCGCAGACCCAGTTTGGGCGGGCGATGAAGCAGTTGGGCGTGGAGTTGATCCTGGCCAACAGTCCGCAAGCCAAAGGGCGGGTGGAACGGATGAACGGCGTGTTGCAAGACCGGCTGGTGAAGGCATTGCGGCTGGCCGGGATCAGCGACATGGAAAGTGCCAACGAGTTTTTGGCCAAGACGTATCTGCCGGAACACAACCGACGGTTTGAGGTCGAACCGGCAAGTCCTGCGGACGTGCATGGGCGCGTACCGCGCGGATTGAATGAAGTGTTGAGCTGGGAAGCCGAACGAGTGGTGCAACGAGACTGGACCGTGCAACACGAAGGCAAGAGGTATCAACTGGACCAGCGACACGAAGCGCTGAGCCTGGCTGGGCGGAAAGTGATCGTGCGTCAGTTGCGGGACGGGACGGTGCAGATCGAGCGGAAGGGGCAGAAGTTGAAATGGCGGGAAGTGGCCGGCCGTCCGGCGCGGGTAGCCGCAGAAACCAAAACGAAAACCCCGCTGGAGCGCCAAGCCGGGACGAAGACGGCGCGCCGGGAAAACAAACCGGCGGCGACGCACCCGTGGCGCAAGCCGATGGTTGGGAGCGTGCGTGGGGTGCTGGCGCGACAGCGCGCGGAGCGTCTGGTGGTGGGGGACGTAGGGAAAACAAACAACAACCCAGGGGACATTTTCGCCTGAGTTCTTAAGGGGACATTTCTAAAGAGTTTTGACACGGAACTGGCCTCACGCCAAGGCCGCAATGGGCGCCAAGGATTTGTGCCGGCCACCCTTTTCAGCTTTGCGTTC
>JANYDP010000465.1 GCA_025363535.1 Verrucomicrobiota bacterium
CGTTTCGCCAACGAAGGGACGCGAGTTACTGCAAACCACGGATCGCCTGATCAAATCCTTCGCCGAAGTGGATCAAGTTTTCGGCAAGGCCGGCCGTGCCGAAACCGCCACTGATCCCGCGCCGATGGACATGATTGAAACCACCATTCGCCTCAAGCCCGAGGAACAGTGGCCCGCCGTGGACATCAAAAATGACGACGGCAAAATCGTGGCGCATCGCCGTCGCACCCCGGACGAGTTGACCGACGCGTTGAACAACGCCGTGCAAATTCCCGGCCTCAACAACGCGTGGACGATGCCCATCAAGACCCGCATTGACATGCTTTCCACCGGCATCAAGACGCCCGTGGGCATCAAGATTGCCGGAGCAGATCTCGCCACGCTCGAACGCATCGGCACGGAAGTGGAAGCGGTGATTCGCCGCGTGCCGGGCACGACCAGCGCGTTTGCCGAACGCGTGATGGGCGGGCGTTTCATTGAATTCGAAATCAACCGCGAAGCCATTGCACGCTACGGTTTGACCGTCGGTGACGTGCAGGATGTCTTGTCCGTTGCACTCGGCGGGATGCCGTTGACGACGACCGTCGAAGGATTGCAACGCTATTCCATCAGCCTGCGCTACGACCGCGATTTCCGCTCCGACCTGCGCGCGTTGCGTGAAGACATCGTGGTGCCGACGATGATGGGCGCGCAGATTCCGCTCGGACAACTGGCGACCATCAAAGTCGTGGACGGCCCGATGGGCATCAAGAGCGAAGGCGCAGTGCCGAACGCGTGGGTGTATGTAGATATTCGCGGCGTGGACGTGGGCACCTATGTGCAGATGGCGATGCGCGCGGTCAATGAAGCCGTCGGCAAAGGTGAAATCAAAATGCCGCCGGGCTACAATCTGTTCTGGAGCGGCCAGTACGAATACATGCTACGCGCCAAGGAACGCCTGCTGATCGTGGTGCCGCTGACGTTGCTCATCATCACGCTGATCATTTACTTGAACACGAAATCGTTGGTGAAGACCGCCATCGTGATGCTCGCGGTGCCGTTCTCGCTGGTCGGCGCGTTCTGGATTATCTACCTGCTGAACTACAACCTGAGCGTCGCTGTGTGGGTGGGCATCATTGCGCTCGCCGGACTCGACGCCGAAACCGGCGTGGTCATGCTGCTTTACCTCGACCTCGCCTATGAAGATTGGAAGCGCAAAGGCACCATGCGGAACGTGACGGATTTGCGCGACGCGATTTACCACGGCGCGGTGAAACGCGTCCGTCCAAAAGCCATGACTGCGTGCGTGATCATCGCGGGTCTGGCGCCGATTCTCTGGAGCCACGGCGCGGGGGCGGATGTGATGAAGCGGATTGCCACACCGATGATTGGCGGCGTGGTGACTTCGACGCTGATGGAGTTGCTGGTTTACCCGGCGATCTTTTACATCTGGCGGGCGCGCCGCCTGGAAACAACCGCAACCAGCTCTACTAATTTGATTTCGTGATCCGATCAAGTCGGATCGGGAGCCATATAGCTGTTGCTTGGCGCGGCGGTTTTTGTTAGTCATTCGGGCGGATGGTTTGCGGGTGTGGTTCAATGGTAGAATGTGGCCTTCCCAAGGCTGAGACGAGGGTTCGATTCCCTTCACCCGCTCCAATCTCGATTTTAACCAATGAAATCAAGTGTTTTGTGAGATTCAGGCGGTTTCAAAACGCTCTACTGCTAACGCCTACTGCTAACAAGTCCACTTATTTCAAAGATGTAATTCAGCCGTTGGACGGGCGCAGATTCATTTCGGATGGACAGCCTTTGTCCGTGTGCCGGGCGTAGAATCGCGGCAATGGGAACACCGCCTTACTATTTCGGGCATCGCGCGCCGCCGGTTGCGCGGTCGGAAAGCCCGTTCGCAAAATTCGTGGTGCGCTGCGGCAAGTGCGGCGGCGAACGTCTCCGCGCCGTCAGCGATGTTGACGACGCCAGCGGCGAACTGGCGATCTACCTTGTGTGTCCGTGCGGCCAGCGTGAGAAAATTCCCGTCAGCTAGAGCAAATTCCCTTGTAGCAGGCCGGGCTTTATCAAATGCGCGCCTTCGTTGCGGACATTGTTCAAAGCGCGTTGCACGGGAACGAAATCAAATGGCGTATCGTCGGGGCGGGAAATCATGCTTTCATACCAACCGCGCGCCAGCCAATCCTTGTAAAAACTTTCCCGCACTACAAACGGCATCCGATTGTGAAACTGCGACACGGGCGCGACGGGCGGGCGCGTGAGGATGACGATAGAATAATCCGTGATCTCTACGTCCAGCGGCTTGCGCTTGGTTGCCCGCCAGAGTCCGGCGAAACAAAACGGCTCGTCACGCCGCCGCATGAAACGGATTGGCGTCTTGTCGTGCGTCCATTCGTAAAAGCCGTCCACCGGCACAAGGCAACGCTGGTTTAGAAACGGCCTGAACGTCGGCAGCGATGCGAGCGTTTCCGACTTGGCATTGATAAGCGGCTGGTCGTAGTAAGCGGTTTGCCAGCCCCAGGTCATTTCAACTTCGCGCGGCTTCCCGGCTTCGCTGACGATGACGGGAATGATTTGCGTCGGGGCGATGTTGTAACGCGCGCCGATGGTGATGATAACTTCGATCTCGCCAATCAGGATTTTCAAACCCTCTTTCGTCAGGCTGTAACGCGCGCACATGGCGGGAATTTACTCCGCGTCCCGCTACGCGCGAAAACAATTTTTTTTCGTTGTGTTTTTATTCGGGATTGCGGCGCTTGCGCGCTGCCCGAAATGTTCAAAAACCTTGTTATCAGCGGCCTTCAAAGAGATTCCTTACTTTTTTTGGGGCGTCAGTCTGCAAACCGTTCCCACAAGTCATTTGCAAATGCTCCCCAATCTTTGCGCGGTTGCACACCGTTCTTTTTTTCTTCCCGCACGGCGTTCAAGACGCGCTCCAATTTGCGCGGCAGCTTTCGGGCGCGCTTGCGC
>JANYDP010000484.1 GCA_025363535.1 Verrucomicrobiota bacterium
TCGAGCACGCGCTCCTCGGCGTAGCGTTTCACGTCCACCGTCATTGCGTAATCGTCGCCGGTGTATTGATAGGCGAGGACGACGGCGCGGGAAATAAACGACCGGTCGGCGGCGGACAATTCCATTTCATCCACGCGCCGCAACGAATCGCTCACCGTCTTCGCGTTGAGCTGCAAACTCGCCGCCGTTGTGACCGCGACCGAACCGGTCTCGCGTTCCACGTCCACGGCGTGAATGCCGCCGATCGGGAGCGCCGCGCCTTTCGGATCAAACTGGTAATCATAGGTGGCGACCAGCGTGTAGCCGCCCCAGGCCTTGTCTTGCAGGCCGATGAGCCAGGTGTCACCGGACAATTCCTTGCGTCGGATGTTCGGGCCGGTGAACTCCACATTCTTGCAGTGCGCCGGCAATTTCACCTTGAACTCTTGCACGCCCTGATTGACGAGGCCGTAGCGAATCGTGGCGCTGCCGCCGACGATGCCGTCGCCGATGGTCACGAGATTGAACACATCCGCCACGACGCGGGCGGCGAGGCGTTCGCTAGCAATGGCCAGCGTCCAGTCCGGCTGCTCGGCGGTGTAGGCGAGAATTTCATCGCTCCGGTTCGGCAGGCCGTTCACGGGGATTTCCCGCAGGCCGGCCAGCTCGGCGGTTTTCAAACGAATGCCCGCCGCCGAAGCCGCGCCGATCTGCGTCGTCTCTTTGACCGCGCCAGTGACACGCAGGGCGACGAGGTTGATTTTGTCCGGGAAAGTTTTCAGCGGCTGTTCCAGCAGAACGTCCAGCTTGCGCGAGCCAAGGACGCGGGCGGAAAAGTTCACGCGCAGTTTTCCTTCGACCACTTTCCAATCCTCAATGCCCTCGCCGCGAACTTCCGCCACGGCGAAACCGGCGGGCGGCAGCAGTTCCACCGCATAGACGCCGGCCTTCTCGACGGTAAGCGTGAGGCCGTGTGCAATGACCAGCCGGGTCTCTTCCAGCCGCGTGTTCACGCGGTCGGCCACACTGATGACCGGCTCGATCCGGCGGAGCTTGAGCACGACGCCAAACGGGCGGGCGTTGAAACGATAGGCCGCAAGGGAATTATCCGGCGCATTGACCTGGCGCAGGCCGGTGAGTGATTCAATTTCCGCGAACGTGTCCTCGGCGGAAACCGTAAGCGCGCCGGATTCGCGCTCAACTTCGAGCGGCTGCGGCGGATTCAGCGAAGCGCTCGCCCCCGCGCCTTCGACGGGCTGCTCGGAGTAAAGCGTGAGGGCGTAATTTTTTTCAACCGGCTTAATGAATTCAATCGTCAAGGTCTGGCGGTCGCCGTCGGTGGTCGTGTGCCAGTCGCGAATCTGTTCGCCGACCAGCCGTGTGAGGGCTTGGGTGGCGGGCAGCGCGAGTGTGAGTTGCGCGGCGTTGCCCTGGACGATTTCGTAACGAAACTGGCTGGTGTATTTGACGACGCCCGGCGTGACCTGCGCGATGAGGGCGGAATCCACCGTGAGCAAAGCCTTGCGCGCGACCTCGGTGACCTTGCCCTGCCAGCGCAGCGCGACGGTCTGGTCCGCGCCGAGAAAGCCTTTCACGCGCGCGACGCCGTTGGTCTTGGCGGATTCGAGCAGCGTGCCGTTGAGCAACTGGACTTCCATGCCGGTGCCGGTGGCCTGCGCCGCGACGGACGCAATCGTCGCCAGCGGGCCGGTGAACGAAACTTGATTCCAAGGTTCGGCCCGCTGGATTTTTGCGACGACCTCGACCTTGAACTTGAACTGGCCGGGCCGCGCGGCAACGAGCAGGTAATGGTTTCCTTCGCGGACAATTTTCAACGCGTCGGGAAGTTTGCCCGGCAGAATCGCCACGTCGCCTTCGAGCAAGGGCGCGGAGCTTTCAGCGGCGGTGGCTTCTGCGTCAATCTCCAGGGTGAAGCGCGCCTCGTGGTCGGCAAGTTTGCCGGCGTAACAGATTTCTCGGAAGACCAGCCCGCCGGGCGCGGGCGGGGCGAGGGTTTTGGATTCGACGGCGAAAGCGGTCAGCAAAAGCAGACAGGCAAGCAATGGGGTAAGGAATTTTTTCATATAATTCTCCGTGGCTGAGGTTGAACACCGATGAAAGGAAGTGGCTTCATGGAACTTGTTTTTGCATAACCCATGCCTGGTTTGATTTGGCGGGCAGGGGGCGGTTTTGCTGGCACCAACCGTTCGAAGATCGGCTGGGCGACGTGAATTTCCCGCACCGCGCGGCATTCTCACGCTTGGAAACAAATGACTCATGCCCAGTCAGACGGAAGCCTCAGTCAAATACTCCCGGGCAAAACCCCGTATTTTTTCCCAAGAATTTGTATTTCCGCCGGGGCGTCCGGCGTGTTAGAAGAAGCGACGCAAATTGGCCGACCTATGATGTCTCCAAAAGTTATTATCAAATCGGGTTTGTTCCGCGCCGCCGGCTATTTCAAGCCCGGTAAATCCAGCGCGGGAGAGTTGGCACCGGAACATCTGGCCTACCTCACCCGAAAAAATCCGGCGCTGGTGGATCTCAAGCAGCGTTACGAACGCGCGCCCAAGCCGGAACATTCCGCGTGGACGCACTGGGAAAACAGCATCGAATTGCGCCGTTTTCGGGGCGAGAACGACTACCTCAGCCAGGCCTATTTCCGGCAGACTGGTTTTCGCTACTCGCTCACTGCCGCTTACACTGAAATCATTGACCAATGGAAGCTGCTCGACACACTGACCGAGGATGACCGGTTCGGCGTTAAGACCTGGGAAGTGCTGCCTGGCAAAGTCATCACCCGCGACCTGCTCGACTCCATCCTGGAAATTTATTTTTTGCAGGAGGCCCTCGGATTGGAACGAAATTCCAACCTGCGCGTGCTCGACATCGGCGCGGGCTACGGCCGGCTGGCGCATCGCGTGACCAACGCCTTTCCGCAAGCCCACGTCACCTGCACGGATGCGGTGGCCACCTCGACGTTTCTTTCCGAATTTTATCTGCGCTACCGCAATGCCGCCGACCGCACGCGCGTGGTGCCGTTCGACAAGTTGAACGAACTGCGCCCGGGCAACTACGATCTCGCCGTCAACGTCCACAGTTGGACCGAATGCACGCGGGCGTTTGTGGCGTTCTGGCTGGATCGCGTGGTGGATCTGGGCATCAAGAATTTGTTCGTTGTGCCGCACTTTGGCGACTTCGCCACGACCGAACGCGACAGCACGATGGGCACTTACGAGCCGGAATTGAAACGCCACGGCTTCAAACAAGTCCGGCACCAGCCGAAATGCCACCTGTCGAAGATCGTGCAGACCAGTTGCATCAATCCGGCGGACTACCGGTTTTTTCAACGGTGATGCAGCGGCAGGCGAAGAAGCGTGTGACATAGCGAAGCATTTTACGCGGCGGCGGGTAGAATGCTCAAATTGAGCTGCTATTTTTTAAATCTGAAGCCTGAAATTTAAACTAGCTTATTACTCTGTAATGCACCGCTGACTGTCGCTGCTGACTGTTTTACTCACCCATCAATCTTGATCCCCTCAACCTCAAAGACCCGCTTCACCGTTGGCCGCGAAGCGACTCGCAATGCATGTTTTGTCCACTGCGGAAATTCGATTTTCATGTCGAGGCCAATACGATAGCCCCAGCGGTAGAACACCAGCAGATACGGATC
>JANYDP010000583.1 GCA_025363535.1 Verrucomicrobiota bacterium
CTCACAAGCGAAGCGATGAATAAAGAAATTCAAATGAACGAACACCGAACATCAAAGATCAAACGTCGAACATCGGGGTTTGACCATCCGCGCCTTCATTCGATGTTCAGAATTCGATGTTCAGAATTCGATGTTTCCCGCCTTCGTTCCCACTTCTGCGCTTTATTGATGGGCGTTGTGGCCGTGCAGGCTTTCACTGTCGGTGCCCAGCCCACCAACACTCCTTCCTCGGCGAACTACTCGACGTTCGGAAAGTTCATCAGCGAGCGGAACATTTTCAATCCGAACCGCTACGCCAAGGCCGCCAACACGAAGTATGTTCCGCGCACCCGCACCGTGCGCCGGAACAGTTTTGCACTGGCCGGCACGATGAGTTACGACGAGGGCGAGACCGCCGGCCGCCATGCGTTCTTCGACGGCACGAGCGGGGATTACCGCAAGGTGTTGCAGGTGGACGGCACCATTGCCGTTTTCAAAATCGCCGCCATTACGCCGGAGTTTGTAACGCTGTTGCTTGACACCAACACGACCGTTTTGAAAATCGGCCAGCAGATGCGCGACGATGGCCGGGGCCATTGGGCGCTTTCGACGGAAAATATTTCCTTCGCGCAAAACTCCGGTGGCGGGCGGCGCGGTTTTCGCGGGCAGCGTGGTGAAACCAGCGGCGAAACGCCGTCGGAGAATTCTGACACGAACGCGCCGGACGGCGGGGCCATGTCCGACCTGGGTGCCGATCAAGGCGAGCCGACCGCCGACACCGCTGAACCCGCCGCCGACAACACCCCGGCAGAAACCGTGACCTTGCCAGCCGGGCCGGCGAGCGATGCGCTCCGCCGCCTGATGGAACTCCGGGCGCAGGAAGAACAACAATCTGGAAATCGAAATTAAGAATATGAAAACGACAAATGTAATTCTCCTGGCGGCGATTTTGACCGCCATCACTTTCCGCGCGTCGGCGCAAACCGCCGCACCCGTTCCGGCGGCAAAGTCCGCGCCCGCCGAGGTGACGGTGGACGACGCCATCGCCACCAATGCGCCGGTGGCCACCAGCACCGGCGGCACCAACGGCCTACGGCTGAATTTCAGCAATGTGCCCTTGGAGCTGGTCTTGAAATATCTCAGCGACGCGGCGGGCTTTCACATCGTCATGGACACGCAGGTCAAGGGCAACGTCACTGTCATCAGCAGCCACGCGATGACGAAAGATGACGCGGTGGTTTTGCTCAACACCGTGCTGAACAAGAACGGTTACGCCGCGATCCGCAACGAGCAGTTCCTCACCATCGTGGACAAGAGCGACGCGAAGAGCCGCAACATCCCGGTCATCGTGCAAAGCGATCCGGCGCTGGTGCCGAACAACGACATCATCGTCACGCAGATTATTCCGTTGCGGTTCGTGGAGGCGGGGCAGTTGGTGAAGGATTTGTCGCCGTTTGTTTCCCAGTCGGCCACGATCATCGCAAACGAGGCGGGCAACTCCATCGTCATCACCGACACGCAGGCGAACATCCGGCACCTGTGCGAGATCATCAAGGCGATTGACTCGAGCGCCGAGGCCTCGACGGAAATCCGTGTGTTCCATTTGCAACACGCCAATCCGACCGATGTCGCAACCTTGTTGGGCGGAGTGTTCCCATCGCAAAGTTCCTCCGGCGGCAGCCAGACGCCCGTTCGGTTCGGCGGTGGCGGCGGGCCGGGCGGATTTTTTGCCCGAATGATGGGTGGTGGCGGCGGCGGAAATGCCGGTGGCGGTGCGAGCGGTGGCAGTCAGAACGACCGCATCCGCAAACAGACGCAGGTCGTGGCGGTGGCGGATTTGCGCACGTCCTCGGTGGTGGTGACGGCGCAGAAAGATTTGATGGAGCAGATCGCCAGCATGATTGACCAGATTGACGTGAGCTCGACGCGCGATCAGAAAGTTTACGTGTACCATCTGGATCAAGGCGATCCGCAGGCGGCGGCGGCGGTGTTGCAGGGGATGTTCCCGAGCAGCAGCACGTCGCGCAGCGGCACCAGTTCGTCGCAGAACAGCGCGCTGCAAACCCGCGAAACCCAGAACGCCAGCTCCATCGGGAATTCGTCCTCCTCCTCTTCCAGCACCTTGGGCGGCAATCGCGGCGGCACCGGCGGTGGCGGCGGCAATCGGGGCGGATTCTAAACGGCGGCCAAAAACTATTTATCGAGCGACCATTATGAACAAACAACTTTCCAAAAAAATTATCGCCGGCGCGCTGGTGCTGCTGGCGGGAGGAATTCTGCAGCTCCCCGCGCAGCAACGCGGCGGTGGCGGTGGTTTCGGCGGCGGCGGCTTTGGTGGGTTTGGGGGCTTCGGCGGCGGTTTTGGCGGCGGTGGGAACAACGCCAGTCGTAGCGGCACCAGCGGCTCATACAACGCCAACGGCGCCGTCGGCACGGCCACGATCACGGTGGATCCCGACACCCACAACATCGTGTTCAGCACGGACGAGCAGACCGCCGAGCAGATACGCCAGGTGTTGCGCAATCTGGACCGCCCCAAGCCGCAGGTGTTGATCAAGGTGGTTTTCCTCCAGGTGACGCACAAAGACACGACCGACATCGGCATCGAAGGCACGTTTGGAAATTACCTGGGCAACTCCCTGACCAGCAGCGTGGCCAATGTGTTTGGCGCGAACGGACTCAACACGATCACCACCAACTTCAACTTCTCCGGCCCGGCGGGAGCCATCCCGGCCCTCACTCAGTCCGGCGCGGGCGCGGGCATGTATCAAATACTCGGCAGTGATTTTCAGGCCACGCTCCGGGCCATCGCGACGGCGGGCAAATCCGAAGTGCTGTCGCGGCCTTCCGTCCTCGCACGCGACGGTCAGCCGGCGACCATCACCGTCGGCCAGTCCGTGCCGCTCATCTCTTCCGTCTCGTACTCGGGCATCGCCAACATTCCCGTCAACAACGTGACCTACACCGACGTGGGCATCATCCTGAAAGTCACGCCGTACATTTCTCCCGAGGGTTACGTGGAGATGATCGTGTCGCCGCAAAATTCTGCCATCAATCCCGACAAGAGCCAGTGGCCGACGATTTCGGCGGGCGTCCAGGCACCGGTGATTGACATCAGTTCAGCGGACACCGTGGTGATCACGCCGGATTCGCAGACCGTCGTCATTGGCGGACTAATGGGCAGCACCAAGGCCGCCAGCGAAAGCAAGGTGCCGTTCCTCGGCGACATTCCGGTGCTGGGCAATCTCTTCAAACGCAAAGTCACGGCGGCGGGAAAAAACGAGCTGCTGATTTTCCTCACGCCGCACATCGTGCAGGCTCCCGGTCAACTGGCCGCGCTGACCACCAGCGAACAAAATCACATGCTCACCCCGAAATCCTATTCAGAAGAGGAACTGAATCGCTTCCTCGAAAAAGTCCCGGCGAAAAAGAAAAAGTAGCCGATCCTCACACTGTTAAATCTGCCGCCGCATGGAACCCTCACGCCGCCGCACTCTCGTTTACGGACTCCTGTCCGTTGCTTGGATCGTGGTGGTCGTCTGGCAGATGAGCGAACACGCCGGGTTGGTGGAGGGCGGCCGGAATTATCTGCGCCGGAATTCGCGGGCGATTGCCAATACGCTCGGAGCCGTCGTGCGCGGCCAGCAATTTCGCGGCGCGGTCTTTCGCGACCGGCTGGAACCCGTGCTGAACGAACTGGTCAACAGCGGCACCAATCAAATGACCAAGTCCACGGAGCTTGTCTCCATCGTGCTGCTCAACGCGAACGATGAACCCGTCGCCTTCGCCGGCCGGCCGTTTGATCCTGAGTTGAAAAACAACCTCCAGGAAGGCGACGAACGCTGGGGCACCAGAACCGTCACGATGGTTTATCCGTTGCGCGGCGCGAGCCTCACGCCGGATGGCGGCACGAACACCCAAGGCCCGTTCATCCTCGAACCGCCCACCAATAATGCGCGCCGCTTTCCCCGCCGGGAATCACGTCCGCCCGAACCCGGCAGCATGGAGACCAACCCGCCGATGCAGAATCCGCCGGACAGCGCGCCGCCGGACGGCCCGGGCTTCGCCCCGCCCAACCGGGGCGAACGCGGCGGTCCGCCGCCCGGCGAAGGCGACCGGACGCGCCGGCCTTTTTGGTCGCGTGGTTTGAACGACGCGGAGTACCAGGCCATGATCCAGAAACGCGAGTTGCATGGACTCGTCATCACGCTGTCCACGGAAGTTTTCCAAGCCTTCGCCCGCCACGACCTCTGGTTGCGCTATGTGATCTGTTTCTTCGCCGGCGTTTCCGCGATTGGTGCGGGCCTGGCGTGGCGCAACCTCACAAAAAGTTCTGATCTGCAAATCCGCCTCATCCGTGCCAGTGAACTCAACACGCATCTCAAGGAGATGAACCTTGCCGCCGCCGGCCTCGCGCATGAGACGCGCAATCCGCTCAACATCATCCGCGGCATGGCGCAGATGCTTTCCAAAAACCCGGACGCCCTCGCCGAGACCCGCGACAAGTCCCGCGCCATCGTGGACGAGGTGGACAAAGTCACGGCACAGTTAAACGAGTTCATCAACTACTCGCGCCCGCGCGAAATCCGCCGCACCGCGCTCCCGCTGACCGCCGCGTTGAACGAGGTTGCCCGCGCTTTGAGCTACGATATCGAGGAGAAAAAAATCCGGATCGAAGTGAGCGGCGAGCCGCTCACCATCGAAGCCGACGAGCAATTATTCCGGCAGGCTTTGTTCAATCTGGTGTTGAACGCCACGCAGGCCGTGAGTGAAGGCGGCCAGATTCAAATTGTCACGCAGCGGCACGATGCGGGTGCGGCCATTGAAATCCGTGACGACGGACCCGGTGTCCCGCCCGAGCGCCGGCAGGAAATTTTCAAGCCCTACTTCACCACGCACCAAAAGGGAACCGGCCTGGGCCTTGCGGTCGTGCAGCAAATCGTCCTAGCGCACGGCTGGGAGATTGAATGTCTGGCCAACGAACCCAGGGGCGCGATCTTCCGGCTCACGCATTTGAAACTGGCTGGCTGATTGGCGGGTGACGGTTACACCTCTGATCGTAATCAGCGGGACTTGCCAGGCTTCTTGCCAACCCGCCGCTTGGGAAGACGCGGCAATTCAGGAGCCAATAATTCATGAATCTCTAAACCATAGGCATGTGCCAAGCATTCCACAGTTGAAATGCGCAACTCCCTTTTACGACCTGCTTCAACTGCCTGATAATGCTTGTACGACAGCCCAGACTTCTCGGCGACAACTTCCTGCGTGTAACCGTGGAGCTGTCTGAGTTCCAATAGTCGCGTCAAAAGCCGACTCAATGTATCTGCGCGTTCCAAGCACCGAACACATTGGAAGATTTCACTTGCTGCAAACACCACCTTGCGGTAGTCTCGATTTGGCTCAGGGTGAGGAATTCAATTTCAAAGAAAATCCTATGAAGAACCATAAAAGGTCTGGAAAAAGACTTACCCTCACTTTCATAGCCATGTGTGCGTTTGGCAGTACTCCGCACGCGCTCGCCGCTCCCCGTCCGCCCCTGCCGCCGATTCCTGAGTTCGCATCGCTGCTGTATCACGAATCCTTTGATGCACTGTTTTCCTCGGGCAGCACCAACGCACAAGTCATCACCGACAAATTCACCTACGTTGAAAGCTGGTCGGGTTACGCACTGCAAC
>JANYDP010000587.1 GCA_025363535.1 Verrucomicrobiota bacterium
CCTCTGCCGCTTTTGCCCCGCTGTGCTTGCGATGTCAGAGCGGCAGAGGACGGCCGCAGTCCAAGACGCTACCGCGCCAAGCGAACGCGTGCCGTTGAAAATGGGTTCGGTTTAGTTTATCCCCAGCCGTTTCCACCGTGATGGAATTAGAGCGGATTCGATAAAAGCGTAGCCGAACATTGCGGGGGAACGGCAGGTGTTTGGCGTCATGGACTGCGGCGGGAAGCGGAGCGCCACGCCGCTTTCGCCCTCCCGGAAACCAAACGAACCTTTGCCCGCGTTTTGCCCGCGCGAAAGCGGTGTCGCCGCTGCGCTCTGCCACCGCAGTCCAAGACGTTCTTCGGTTAAAGGTGTTTCCCATTAATGCCACGACCACGATTTAACGGAATCTGATCTAGCGGTTCAACTTCGGGGTTCGGGTTTAACCTGAAAACCAAATCCAAGTGGTTGGAAGCATCGGCGAAATCTGCGGACCCCCCCTGCCCGTCCCGGCTAAACCCGCCACTTCAACGTCTGCACCTGCGCGTGTTCGGGATGTTTCACGTCCAGACAACGCAGTTCAAATTCTGCGCCGATCTTCCCCAGCGTGCAGCGCACCCAGCCGTTGGGGCGTCCATCTTTGAAAACATAACCCGTGGGCGGCAGGTTGATGAGCTGCACGCCGCTGACGTGTTGCGTGATGCTCCAATCGTGCGTGTGACCGTGAATGAACGCCTTGACCTGCGGCTGCCGGGCGAACAATTCAGCCAGCGCCGCCGTCTCCCGCTTCAAGCCATCCACCGAGCCGGGCGTTTGCAAATTATGGTGGCCGACGATGATGGCCGGCTTGTCGGGGCGAGCCGAAAGTTCGCGCGCGAGCCAGTCAAGCTGCTCCGCGCCAAGAACGCCGGGCGTGGAATTCGTGGCATCAAGCGAATCCAGCAAAAACCAGTTCGCGTGCGCGCTGCCAAAAACCGCCGCCTGCTTTTGTGGAACGGATTTTAATTTCGCCGCGTCCTGCGGAAACGCGTTCCAAAAATTTTCTCGCTCGTCGTGATTGCCAAGATTCAAATGCACCGCCGCCAGCGCCCGCACGGGCGCGAGCCGTTTGCCAAAGGTCGCGTAATCGCCCGGCAAACCATCCTTCAACGCGAGGTCGCCATTGACGATGACGGCGGCGGGCTTGACCGGCCACGCGGCGATCTGGCGCACGCAGGCGGCAAGATTTTCCGCCACATTCACACCGCTCTTGTGCTTGAACGCCGCATCGGCAGCGATGTGCATATCAGATAAAAAGAAAAACGTGTGCCGGTCACGCGCCTTGCCGAACCAACTGGCGTGGCTGGACGGCGCAAAGGCAAGGGCTGCGCCCGCCAGCGCGGCGCGTTTCAAAAATTCACGACGGGAAAGTTGGGGCAGAGTTACAGGCATAAAATTGCAAAAACGATCAAGGAATCTTCTTCAAAACGTAGCGGATTCTGGCCGGATTTTGGCGGCAATCCAATACGCGATAAACCACGACCATTTCGTTTTCGATCTGATAATAAATGGCGTGTGGAAAACGTTTCGACAAAGCGCGATGAAAGCCAAAAAATTTCCGATGAATCCCTGCGTAAAGCATCAACGAATCAATGTCGGAAAAAAGCGAGTCGAGAAAATAACCACCCAGACCTTCGCCCTGTCTCTCATAAAATCGGTGGCCAGCCTGCAGGTCAGCGTAAGCCGAAGTGAGAATCTGAATCTTCATTTTGCCCGCCGCAATTCCGTCTTGGCCTGCTCCCAATCCAGCAAGGCTTCTTCCCCATTTGCACGGCGTTCAGCGGTTTCGCGCAGCGCATCGGCGTGCCACGCGGGCGATTCAAGTTCCGCTTCTTCGCGGCTCAAATCCGCCCACAGCGATTCCATCAGCTTTAGTTTTTCCGAACGCGGCAGCTTCTGGATTTCAAGCGCACTCATGGCAATAAAGTGAATTCACGGTTTCAAAAAAGCAAATGCGTTCTCACAGCAACAATCCCGCAAGACACGCCGTCATGTAGGCCGCGAGCAGGCCGCCAATCATCGCGCGGAAACC
>JANYDP010000594.1 GCA_025363535.1 Verrucomicrobiota bacterium
GGCAAGCATCGCCTGAACCTGCATGCCTTCTACGGTGAGTTCGGTGGCAAGAAAGTGGATCGCGACGCCATCGAGCCGAAGCATTTCGCCAACTGGATTTCGTGGGCAAAAAAGAACGGCCTCGGCCTCGACTTCAACCCAACGTGCTTCTCGCATCCGAAGTCCGCCGACGGCTTCACGCTCTCGCACCGCGACAAAGGCATCCGCAATTTCTGGATCGAACACTGTCGCCGCTCGCGCGAAATCGGCGCGGCGATGGGCAAGGCGCTCAGCAAAACCTGCGTGACAAACGTCTGGATTCCAGACGGCTACAAAGACACGCCCGCCGACCGCCATTCGCCGCGCGAACGGCTCGCTGAATCACTCGACGCCATTTTCAAGAAAGCGCTCTCGCCGAAACTGAACCTCGACGCCGTGGAGCCAAAGCTGTTCGGCATCGGCAGCGAAAGTTACGTTGTCGGTTCGCACGAATTTTATCTCGGCTACACCATCTCGCGCAAAAAAATGCTCTGCCTTGATGCCGGCCACTATCACCCGACCGAAAGCATCGCCGACAAAATTTCCAGCGTGATGCAATATCTGCCGGAGATTTTGCTGCACGTCAGCCGTGGCGTCCGCTGGGACAGCGACCACGTCGTCATCCTCAACGACGACCTGCTGGCCATCGCGCGCGAAATCGCCGTCAATGGCTACACTGACCGCGTCCGCATCGGCCTCGATTATTTTGACGCGAGCATCAACCGCGTCGCCGCATGGACCATCGGTACGCGCAACATGCTTCGTGCACTGCTCATCGCGCTGCTCGAAACCCCGCTCATCCGCACCGCCGAAGCCGCCGGTGATCTCACCACGCGCCTCGCCTTGCAGGAAGAAGCCAAGTCGCTCCCGTTCGGCGCGGTGTGGGATTTCTACTGCGAGAGCAAAGGCGTCCCCGTCGGCGATACGTGGCTCAACGAAGTGAAAAGTTACGAAAAAAATGTTTTGGTGAACCGCAGATAAACGCAAATTCACGCAGATAAAACGAAATCAAAAAACATCTGCGTTAATCTGCGCCAATCTGCGGTTAAAACTTTTACGAACCATGCCCCACGATGTGAACTACAAGAAGGACGAGAGCTATCACCTGATTGGCGCTGCGTTCGAGGTTTACAACGACTGTGGGTTTGGGTTGGCCGAGGAATTTTATCAGGAGTGTCTGGAGATTGAACTGGAGTTGCAAAAAATTCCGTTCCGCGCCAAGCAGGAACTTACCAGCTTTTACAAAGGCCGCGAACTCAAGAAGCGTTACATTCCCGACCTGTTCGTGTTCAACGGTATCATCGCCGAACTCAAAGCCGTGAGTCAGTTGCTCCCGGAACACGAGGCGCAACTCATCAACTACATGAGAATCACCAAGTCGCCACTCGGCTATCTCATCAACTTTGGCAAGGCGGGCGGCCTCGATTTCAAGCGCATCATCCTCTCGGAGTATCTTCCCAAAGGAATATCTGCGTAAATTTGCGCCCATCTGCGGTTAAAAATGTCTTCGCTCCTCCAATTATCAGCGGTTGCCAAATCCTTCGGCGCGGTACGCGCGCTCAAGGGCGTGTCGTTTGATTTGCGGGCAGGCGAGGTTCACGCATTGCTCGGCGAGAACGGCGCGGGCAAGTCCACGCTCATCAAGGTCATCACCGGCGCACATCAACCCGATGG
This sequence comes from Verrucomicrobiota bacterium, assembly GCA_025363535.1. Lineage (GTDB taxonomy): Bacteria > Verrucomicrobiota > Verrucomicrobiia > Limisphaerales > CAIQOK01 > CAIQOK01. The sequence goes on from JANYDP010000594.1 coordinate 1,693, forward strand.
CGGCGCGATTGAAATCAACGGCGAGCGCGTGTCACATCTCACGCCCGCGTCCGCGCATAAACTCGGCATCGCCTGCATCTATCAGCAGCCCGCACTGTTTCCAGATTTGACGGTCACTGAAAATATCGCGTTGCGACTCGAACCCGCGTCCGCCGCGCGCAAAGTGAACTGGCCCGCCCGCCGCACCCGCGCCACGGAATTGCTGAAACGCATCGGCGCAGAAATTTCGCCGGAAGCCGAGGTGCGTTCACTCTCCATGCCGGAACAGCAACTTGTTGAAATCGCCTGCGCGCTTGGCGCAGGCGCGCGCATCGTCATCATGGACGAGCCGACCGCGTCGCTGACGCAGAAGGAGCAGCACCTGTTGTTCGCCGTCGTGAAGGATTTGCGCACGAACGGCGTGGGCGTCATTTACATTTCGCATCGGCTTGAGGAAATTTTTGCACTCGCCGATCGCGTGACGGTTTTGCGCGATGGCGAAAGCGTGGGCACAAACCAAGTCCACACGATGAATGAGGCGTCGCTCATCAAGCTGATGGTTGGCCGCGAAGTCTCGGCTATCTATCCACCGTCCGAAAGCGAAGCGGGCAAAGCCATACTCTCACTCAAGAACCTCAATTGCATGGCGGGTGGCGTAAAGAACGTCTCACTCGATGTTCATGCAGGTGAAGTTGTCGGCATGGCGGGCCTGGTCGGCGCGGGGCGGACGGAACTGGCGCGCGTTCTCTTCGGCATCACACCTGCCGACTCCGGCGAGATCATTCTCAACGGCCAGCACATCACCATTTCCTCGCCGCAAGAAGCCGTCGCGCACGGCATCGCGTATGTGCCGGAAGACCGGCGGCGGCACGGCGTTATTCTCGAAATGCCCATCGCGCACAACATGACGATGGCGATTCACCGACGGATCTTTCCCGGCGCGTGGTTGCAGTTTGGTGCGGAGAGACAGCTTGCCCTCGATTTCATCTGCGACCTCGGCGTGAAAGCTTATGGGCCGGATGCGCCCGGCGGTTCGTTGAGCGGCGGCAACCAGCAGAAAGTTTCCCTCGCCCGCTGGCTCGCCACGAAGCCCAAGCTGCTCATCCTCGACGAACCGACGCAAGGTGTGGACGTGGGCGCGAAAAGCGAAATCCACAAAATCATCCGCCGCCTCGCGAAAGAAGGTCTGGCCGTGCTGATGATTTCGAGCGATCTGCCGGAAGTGTTGGGAATGGCCGACCGCATCGCCGTGATGCGCGGCGGGACGATAGCCGCAATGTTGCCCGGCAAGAGCGACGCGCATACGGTTATGGCGGCGGCGTTGGGACAAACAAAATGAAAAATCCCAAATCCCAAATCCCAAATCCCAAATCCCAAGCTGGTGCGGGTTGCCGCGCTGTTTTTGTTTATCGGAACTTGGAACTTGGAACTTGGAATTTCAGTTACGGAGGTGCCCGATGAAACGCCACTTCCGCGAACTCTCCGTCGCCGCTGCGCTCGCGCTCGTGCTGCTCGGCCTGGCGGTGGTTGCGCCCGCATTTTTCCAGCCGCAGCCGTTGCTATCGCTGCTCACCCGCGAAGCCCCGACACTCGTAGTCGCCTGCGGCATGGCGCTCATCATCATCGCGCGGGAGATTGATATTTCGGTCGGGTCGCAATTTGCAATTTGCAGCGTCGCAGCGGGTTTGCTTGCAGCGAAAGGTGTTTCGTTGCCACTGGTTTTTTTATCGTCCATCGCGCTTGGCGGCGGGATGGGTGCGCTTAACGGCTGGCTCGTCGCGGGGTTGCGGTTGCCATCCATCGTCGTGACGTTGGCGACGATGGTGACGCTGCGGCAAGGCTTGAACATGGCGCGACAGGGCGAGTTCGTGAATCTGCCAGACGGCGTGCAATGGTTCGGCCTGAGCCAGGTCGCGGGGCAATGGTCGCTGGTGACGGCGGCGTTTGCGCTGCTCGTGCTGATGGCGTTCACCACGAAACATCTCGCGGCGGGAAGATTTGTCTATGCGGTCGGCACGGATGCCGAAGCGGCGCGGCTCGCGGGCATTCGTCCGCAGATGGTCACGTTTTCCACGTTCGTTTTGCTTGGCGCGCTCACGGGTTTGGCGGCGATGATGAATATCGTCCAATCGCCGCAAGTCCAACCCGCATCCGGCGGCGGCCTCGAATTGAAAGTCATCGCGGCGGTGGTCGTCGGCGGCGTGGCCATCTCCGGCGGGCGCGGAAATCTGTGGGGCATGTTTGTCGGCTTGCTGCTGCTGGCGTGCATCGCCCCCGCTCTAACACATCTGCATATCGAGGCGTATTGGGAAAAGGCGATACAAGGCGCGATCATCTTGCTCGCAGTCATGGCGGATGGATTGCGGAGCCGGAAACAAAAAGTTTAACCGCGGATGAACACTGATAAACACGGATGGAAAAAAGTTCTGCGGCGGCATGAGACGCTGTTGCTGCTCGTGCTCATGGCGGAGTGGATGTTCTTTTACTACGCCGGCACGTCGGTAAACCGGCGCGGGATGACGGTGGGCTTCGGCACGATTGACCGGCAGTTCGACATCCTGCGGCACTCGTGCGAAATCGGCCTGCTCGCGCTGGCGCTGACGCCGGTGATTCTCACGGGCGGCATTGATTTGTCCGTCGGCTCGCTGCTTGGGTTGTCAGCGATCATGTTTGGAAAACTCTGGCACGACGCCGGGCTGTCCGTCGGCGTGGCGGCGGGTTGCGCGCTTGGCATCGGCGCGCTGGCGGGTGGATTGAATGCCGTGCTCATTACCACGCTGCGGATTCCGCCGCTCATTGTAACGCTCGGAACTTACTCGCTGTTTCGCGGACTCGCGGAAGCCACCACCCACGGCTCGGTGACGTACACGGATTTTCCGGCGGCGTTTCTTTTTCTCGGCCAGGAACGCTGGCTCGGCTTGCCCACGCAGGCCTGGCTGTTCATCGCGGTGGCCATTGCAGTCTGGCTGCTGGTGCACCGCACGACGTTCGGGCGTTCGTTCCGCGCGATCGGCTTTGCGCCGGAAGGCACGCGTTACGCGGGCATCCCCGTCGAGCGGCGGCTGGCGATGGTTTATGTGCTGGCGGGAATTATTTCCGCACTGGCGGCGATTATTTACACCGCCCGGCTCGGCCAGGCGAAGGCCGACGCGGGCATGGGTTACGAGCTGTTCGCCATCACGGCAGTCGTGCTGGGCGGCACGAGTATTTTCGGCGGCGTCGGTTCGGTTCACGGAACGCTGCTGGGCGTGGCGGCGATTGCGGTTTTGAAAAACGGCCTCGCGTGTCTGCCCCTCGTGATGCGCATGAACAGCGCGGAGGAACTTTCCGGCATGATGACCGGCGCGCTGCTGCTGCTCGCCTTGTGCGGCAGCGTGCTGCCAAAATTCTTTGCCAACTGGCGCACCCGTCGGCAAGCTCTCACCAAACCGATTTAACCAACAACCAACACATGAAACGTATTCTTGCCTCCATCCTCGTTGCCGGCTTCGCGCTGGCGGGAATCAACGCTCCTGCCGCCGACGGCAAACTCGTCATCGCCCTGCTGCCCAAGGCCAAGGGCAACGCCTATTTCCTCTCGTGCAAAGCCGGGGCGGATCGGGCGGCGAAAGAACTCGGCGTCGAGCTTCTGTTCGACGGCCCGACAGATTCCAACGCAGCCAAGCAAAATGAAATCGTCGAGAACTGGATCACGTTGGGCGTGGATGCCATCGCAGTGGCGGCGGAAAACAAGGAGGGCATTTCCACCGCGCTGCGCAAGGCCCAGAAGGCCGGCGTGAAGGTCATCACCTACGACGCGGACGCGTTGCCGGACGCTCGGAGTTTTTTTGTGAACCAGGCGACGCCGCAAGGGATCGGTTACACCTTGATGGATGAAGCCGCGCGCCTGTGCGGTGAGGACGGCGAGTTTGCCATCATCACCGCCACGCTCACCGCCGCGAACATGCGCGAGTGGCAGAAGCACATTGAAGCGCGGCTCAAGGAAAAATATCCAAAGATGAAACTGGTGGCGGTGCGGCCCTGCGACGACTTGAAGGACAAGGCGCAGTCGGAAGCCACGGCGTTGATGAGCGCAAACCCGAATTTGAAATGCATCATGGCCATCTGTTCGCCCGGCGTGCCCGGCGCGGCGGAAGCGGTGAAGCAGGCGGGCAAGTCCGGCAAGGTGAAAGTCCTCGGCCTCGGTTTGCCGAACGAGAACAAACGCTACGTCCACGAAGGCGTGACTGACGCGGTGATTCTCTGGAACACGGAAGACCTCGGCTACCTCGCGGTGCAGGCGGCCGTGGCGCTGGCCAAGGATCAGTTGAAGCCGGGCGACAAAACCGTCAAGGCGGGCAAGCTCGGTGAGTTCCAGATTGAGGGCGACAACATCATGCTCGGCAAGCCCTACATCTTCAACAAGGAGAACATTGACAAGTTTGATTTTTGAGGAGACGGAATTGGCAAAATCATGCTGAAAGGAATTTGGGATATGATTTTGCCCCCATGATTTTGCCATTCCCATTTTACGGATGAGGCGGCAGGCGTTCATCATGCGGTTGAAGCCGGGCAACGTGGCGGAATACAAAAAGCGTCACGACGAACTCTGGCCGGAACTTTCGGCGGCGTTGCGCGCGGCGGGCATCACGGATTATTCCATCTTTCTCGACGAGCAGACTTTGACTTTGTTCGCAGTGAGAAAGGTTGCGGATGAAGAGGCACTGGCTCCGCTGCCGAAACTGCCCATCGTGCGGAAGTGGTGGGATTGGATGGCACCGCTAATGGAAGTCAACACGGACAATTCGCCGAAAGAATGGCCATTGAAGGAAGTTTTTCATCTGGAGTGACGAATTATGAAATTGAAGAAACATCGAACATTGAACACTGAACTCCGAACGCTGAACGGGACGAACATTCGATGTTCGGCGTTCAGCGTTCAATGTTCGATGTTTTCCACTTTGTTGCTGATTTGCTTTGCCGCACTTCTCACGAACGCCGCGCCGCAAAATCCCGACCTCGCCTGGCCGAAAATTTCCAGCGAGCAAAAGCCGTGGGCGTTCAACTGGTGGATGGGCAGCGCGGTGGACAAAACCAATCTCACGCACGAACTCGAACGCTACGCCGCCGCCGGCCTCGGCGGCATCCACATCATCCCAATCTACGGCGCGAAAGGATTTGAGAATAAATATATCAATTATCTCTCGCCGCAATGGATGGAGATGATGGGCTGGGCCGTGAGCGAGGCGCATCGCCTTGGCATGGGCGTGGACATGACCACCGGCAGCGGCTGGTGTTTCGGCGGGCCGCAGGTGACGGATGAAGATGCGAACGCGAATGTCGTCGTGCGGGTGATTGATGTGGAGAAAGACAAGCCTTGGAAAATGCCGACTGATTTGAAAGGAGTTCAAGCGTTCGTTATTTTCTCGCCCGATGGAAAAAGCCGCGACGTGACCAGCTTGGTCAACAACCCAATCAAAGATTTTGAGTTGAAGCCTGCACCCGGCGATAAAATTTACATCATCTCTCAAAAACCCAGCGGCCAGAAAGTGAAACGCGCCGGCCCCGGCGGTGAGGGTTGGATGCTAAATTTAATCTATCCGCACGCGATGGATGATTTCCTCAAGCCTTACACGTCGGCTTTCGCCAATTACCACGGCCCGAAACCGCGTGCGCAGTATCACGACTCTTACGAATATCGCTCCGACTGGTCGCCGGATTTTTTTGCGCAATTCGAGAGGCGTCGTGGCTATCGTTTGCAAACCGAATTGCCTGCATTGTTCAGCAAGAATCCCGACGAACATTCCGCGCGCGTCTTGTGCGACTATCGCCAGACTGTTTCTGAAATCATGGAGGAATCGCTGACCAAGTGGGTGAACTGGTCGCACGAACGCGGCTTCATCACGCGCGATCAGGCGCACGGTTCGCCCGGCAACTGGCTCGACCTTTACGCCACCGCCGACATTCCTGAAACGGAAATGTTTCATCTCGACCGCAACAAATTGATCTCCAAGTTCGCGTCGTCCGCCGCGCACGTCACCGGCAAACCGCTCGTCAGTTCCGAGACCGGCACCTGGATCGAGGAACATTTCACCGAGAAACTTTCCGACGTGAAATATCTTTTCGACGACCTGTTTCTCTCCGGCATCAACCATATGTTTTATCACGGCTGCATCTATTCGCCCGACGAAGCACCGTGGCCCGGCTGGCATTTCTACGCCTCGCTCGAAATGAACCCGCGCAATTCCATCTGGCACGACGCCCCCGCGCTCAACGCCTACGCCGCACGCTGCCAGGCCGTCTTGCAATCCGGCCAGCCCGACAACGACATCCTGCTTTACTACAACGCCGCTGATTTCTGGATGCAGCCCGGCGACAAGCTGCTGCCGCAACTCACCGTCCATGCGCGCGACTGGTTCGAGGGCCAGCCCATCGGCAAGGTCGCGAAGGAACTGTGGGATAAAGGCTACGCGTTCGACTACGTCTCGGACGCACAGTTGAAAAAGACGAAATACCGTTTTGGAAAAATCGAAATGCCCGGCGGCAATTACAAAGTCATCGTGGTGCCCGAGTGCAAATACATTCCGTTGGAAACGTTCAAGCATTTGCTCGCGCTGGCGGAGAAAGGCGCAACGGTGATTTTCGAAAACAATTTGCCGGCGGATGTTTCGGGCTTAAAAGATTTTGAAAGTCGGCGCAACGAACTGGCACGTTTATCCAAGCTGCCGAAGGGCATTGTCTTTGGTTCAACCGCCGGGATGAACAGCTTTCTGGGCAAAGGTCATGTGATTCAAGCGCGGGCGTCCTTTGGGCTAAGATTTTCCGGGGCGGTTTCTGAACCGATGGCAGAATCCGGCCTTTCATGCGCGCGCCGTTCGTTCGACGGAGCCTGGAATTATTTCGTCGCGAACCGCAGCGGCACGAACATCGATGGTTGGATTCGCCTCGGCCATCATGCCGAATCCGTTGTCGTGCTTGATCC
>JANYDP010000013.1 GCA_025363535.1 Verrucomicrobiota bacterium
CAGGACGCGTTTGCCGCGTTCGGTACGGTCACTGAAACCAACCTGATGATGGATCGCGCCACGGGCCGTCCGCGCGGATTCGGTTTCATCACGATGGGTTCCGCTGAAGAAGCCCAGAAAGCCATTGACGGTATGAACGGCAAGTCCATTGACGGACGCGCCCTGACGGTCAACGTGGCCAAGCCCCGTGAAGAACGTGCGCCCGGCGGCGGCGGCGGCGGCGGTCGTCGTGAATACGGCGGCAGCGGCGGCGGTTATGGCGGCGGCGGCGGCGGCGGCGGTCGCAACCGTTATTAATCGTTTGTAAATTTCACGGCGGGGTTCGGTTTGAACCGGACTCCGCCTTTTTATTTTTGCTTCGTCCTGTCTGATGGTCGGCTGGATGTGGCGGTGAGTGACCGACCAACAGTTTTTCCGTAGTCCATGAAAGAAGAACACATAGAAGTCGAGGGTCGCGTGACCACGGTATTGCCCGGAACAATGTTCCGCGTCGAATTGACGAACAAGCACGAGGTGCTGGCCACAATCTGCGGCAAGATGCGCAAACGCTGGGTCCGGCTCACCGTCGGTGACCGCGTCAAGATGGAGATGTCGCCCTATGATTTGAACAAGGCGCGCATCACCTGGCGCTTGAAGTGATTTTCGTTCGCTGAACCTTCCAAAGCCTCGCGCGAGTCGTGAGATTGGACTGGATGTTGGTATCTGAGTTGGTTGTCCGTTCTTCAGCAGCCTTCAACCATTGCGCGTCAACCCGCGCTTCCGTTATATTTTTCCATTATGCCTTTTCGCAGCCTTGGCCTTGACGCCAAAATTTTACAAGCCGTGGCCGACGCTGGTTACACCGAGCCGACGCCGATTCAAACCGCCGCCATTCCGCCGATCATCGCGGGCCACGACCTTATTGGCATCGCGCAGACCGGCACCGGCAAGACCGCCGCGTTCACCCTGCCGATCCTTGCCAAGCTAGCCGCTTTGCCGCCAGCTCCCGGGCCGCATCGCCGCACCCGCGTGCTGGTGATTGCGCCGACGCGGGAACTGGTTTTGCAGATTGAGGAAAACGTCCGCGCGTATGCCAAGCATTTGCAACTGACCGTCGCCACCGTTTTCGGCGGCGTCGGGGAAAACCCGCAGATTCGCGCGCTGCGTTCCAACACGGACATCATCATTGCCTGCCCGGGACGCCTGCTGGATTTGATGGGCCGCCGCAACGGGGATTTCTCCGGCTTGCAATTCCTCGTGCTCGACGAGGCCGACCGGATGCTCGACATGGGTTTCCTGCCGTCCATCCGCCGGATCATCCAGCAACTGCCGAAGAAGCGGCAGACGCTGATGTTCTCCGCCACCTTGTCGCGCGAGATCGAAAGCCTCACACACGAATTTCAACACGCGCCGAAGACGATTCAAATCGGCCGCCGCTCCAATCCCGCCGAGACCGTCACGCAACTCGTCTATGAAGTGCCGAAGCATTTGAAGCCGTCGCTTTTGCTGCATCTGCTGAAAGACGAACAGATGAACATGGTGCTGGTGTTTTCGCGCATGAAGCACAGCGCGGATCGGCTGGCGCGCAGCCTCGAAAGCAAGGGCATCAAGACCGCCGCGCTGCACTCCAACCGTTCGCAAAATCAGCGGCTCCGCGCGTTGAAGGATTTCAAAGAAGGCGCGGTGCGGGTGCTCGTCGCCACGGACATCGCGGCGCGCGGCATTGACGTGGACGGCATTTCGCACGTCGTGAACTACGATTTTCCGATGCATGTCGAGGATTACATTCATCGCATCGGTCGCACCGGTCGCGCAAACGCGATTGGCGACGCCATCAGTTTTGTCACACCCGAAGATGGCAGCGAACTGCGGGCGTTGGAGCGGTTCATCGGTCGCGGCATCGTCCGCAAGCGCGCCGAAGGATTTAATTACTCGGCCTCGGCCCCGGCGGGCAGTCCGCCTGAAGATGAGCGCCGTCAACGCGGACAGCAGGGCCGTCCCCAGCCGCGCGGTCAGTCCGGCCCGCCACGACAGGCTCACGGTTTTTCCTCGCAGCCGCGCCCGTCGCAAGGTGGTGGTCGGCCGCAATCCGGCGGCGGACGAGTCCAACCTGCCAGCGGCAATCGTGAAGGCGGCAACGAGCGCCATTTCGGTGGCCGGCCCCAGAGCCGGGGCGGCTATGGCCGCTCCTTCGGTTCGCGGTAAGGCTAAAAAACTCTGTTGATTCAGTTGATTTCGTCTAAATTTTTGCCGCAGAATATTTCTGCGGCAATTTTATGTCTGACCAGCCACATTCCGCCGAATGGTTCGGCGAGCAGCGCGACTTCTGGTGGAACCGCGACTTCCTCGATCTGATGGCCGTGCGCTGGCGGTTGCACGAAGCCGGCTCATTGGCCGACATCGGCTGCGGCCTCGGCCACTGGTTGCGCTTGCTCTATCCGTATCTGCGCCCGCCCGCGCGGCTCGTCGGCGTTGACCGCGAGCCACGCTGGGTTGCCGAGGCTCCCGAAAAATTTCGCCACGCCTTCCCGCACGTTGCGCCGGAATTAATTTCCTTCCACCAAGGCGACGCCACCAAGCTGCCGCTCGCCGATGACAGCTTCGACGTCGTCACCTGCCAGACCGTGCTCATGCACCTGGCGCAGCCGCTCGATGCGCTGCGCGAAATGCTCCGCATCCTGCGTCCCAGCGGACTGCTCGTGTGTGTCGAGCCGAACAATTTTTGGAACTACGTCGGCTTCACTTCACTCACCGAGGACGAGTCGGTGGAAATTCTCGTGCGCCGTTTTGAATTCTGGCTGCGGCAGCATCGCGGTCGGCTCGCCGCTGGTCGGGGCAATCACAGTCTGGGCGATTTGCTGCCCGGATATTTTGCGCGGCTCGGGCTTCGCGACATCGCCGTCCATCAAAACGACCGGCCCGCGCCGCTCTTTCCGCCCTACGCCGGGCCGGCTCAGCAGGCCCTTGTCGAACAGGAACGTCAGTGGAAAAACTCCGCAACCGGTCCGTGGAACCGGGATGACCTGCGTGAACTCTTTTTGCGCGGTGGCGGTGACGCCGCCGTTTTTGAAAATGTTTTTGCCGACATCGTCGAAAAATCCCGGCGCGAACAAGGGGCCGTTACCGATGGAAACTTCCACGCCGCTGGCGGCAGCATCAACTACCTCGTCTCGGGGAGAAAACCATGAAAACAAATCTGACTTCCCAACCGATTGATTCAGGCGTCCGCATCGGCCATGTACATCTGAAAGTCGCCGACCTCGAACGCGCGCTGAACTTTTACTGCGGCGTGCTGGGTTTTGAATTGCAGCAGAAGTTTGGCAGCCAGGCGGCGTTCATTTCGGCGGGCGGCTATCATCATCACATTGGCTTGAACACCTGGGAGAGCGCGGGCGGTTCGCCGCCCCCGCCGGGTACGACGGGCTTGTATCACACCGCCATTTTGTATCCGACCCGGGATCAGTTGGCGGATGCGTTGCGCCGCGTGCTGGCGGCGGACATTGAAATTGACGGCGCGGCCGATCACGGCGTGAGCGAGGCGATTTATCTGCGCGATCCCGATCAGAACGGCGTGGAACTTTATTGGGACCGCCCTCAGTCGCAATGGCCGCGCACGCCGAACGGCGGACTGGCGATGTTCACCCGCGCGCTGGATTTGGCCGCGCTGCTTCGCGAAGCACCATCACACTGAGCGTCTTGCCCAGCGCAGCTTCGCCGGTGCGGAGCGGGGGTTGGCATTGCGTTCCTCGGCGGTGGGGCGGATGACTTCCTGGACGATGTCGGCATAAAGTCCGTCGCGTAAACCGGCCTCAAATGCTTTCTTCACCCGGCGATCTTCGCCGGAATGAAACGTCAGAATTGCCACGCGCCCGCCGGGATTCAGGCACGCGGGCAGGTTGCGCAGCAACGTTTCAAGCGCGGAGAACTCGTCGTTGACCGCGATGCGCAATGCCTGAAACACACGGCGGATGGTGAGGTCCTGCGTGTCTTTGTTCAGCCGGGGCAGTTCGGTTCGGATGGCGGTGGCCAGCGCGCTGGTGGTGGTAAATTTTTTTCCCGTCAGTGCCGGGGCGAGGGTGTCGGCGTTGGGTTCGTCGGCATTGGTCGCCAGCAATGTGGCCAGCGTGGTCGGGGAAATTTTTTCCAGCAGTGCGGCGGCGGACTGGCCGCGCTGGGGGTTCATGCGCATGTCCAGCGGGCCGCTATGCTTGACGGAAAAACCGCGCGCCGGGTCGTCAATCTGCATCGAGGAAACTCCGAGGTCGGCAAGAATCAAATCCGCGCCCGTGAGTTCATTCTGCGCGAGCACCTGCGCCAACCCGGCGAAGTTGCTGCGATGGGTGGTGAACGATTCCGGCCCAAAGCCCAACGCGCGGACACGCGCCTCAGTCTTCGGCAGTTCAAGCGGGTCAGCGTCCAGTCCAAGCAGGCGGCCGCCGGGCTGGAGGTAGAGGAGAATTTCCTGCGCGTGCCCGCCGTAACCGAGCGTGCAGTCCACGGCGGTCTCGCCGGCTTGCGGCGCGAGCGTTGCCAGAATTTCCGTCACCATGATGGGACGGTGGCTGCCGGCGGGAGTTTTTCCGGCGGCGAGGACTTTGGCGACGGTTTCGCGGTAACGCTGCGGATTGCGCTCCTTGTATTTCTCCTCGAAACGGCGCGGGTTTTTGCCGCTGTAACGCGGGCGGCGTTGGTGCGGGGCTGGGGCGGGGTTGGACGCGGGTTGTTCGGACATCGTGCGCGAGCATGACTGGATTGCGCGACGAGGGCGAGCAAGTTTCATCGCCAGTCAAAGCATCGGCTTGGCGCAAGCGGTCGGGGGCGTTAGTCTCACCGGGATGATCACCGATACTTTGACTCAATCCGGTCGTTACTTGAATTTGTCTGCCCGCTTTGCCGGCGCGTTTGAATTTTTGCGAAATCTTTCCGCCACCCAGCCGAACGGACGTCACGAGCTTGAGGGCGACAACTGTTTCGCGCTGGTGCAGTCCTACACCACGCGGCCACAGGCGCAGGCGCTGTTTGAAGCGCACCGTCAGTACGTGGACATCCAGTTCATTCAGGCCGGTCGCGAAACCATCCTCTGGTCGCCGCTGGCCGCGCTCACGCAGGTGACCGAGCCGTATGTGGCCGAACGCGACATTGTGTTCTTTGCCCGCCCGCCACAGTGGACGCCCATTCAGCTTCACACCGGTCAGTTCGCCATCTTCTTTCCGGAGGATGGCCACGCGCCCGGCCTTGAATGTGCCGGGCCGGGCGAGGTGCGGAAGGTGGTCATCAAAGTGCGCGTCTGATTCAGGGTTGAAATTTCCCGCCGGCACCGCAATATATCGCCATGAAGATCGCCACCATCATCGTCCGGGTTTTGCTGGGCCTCATGTTCGTCGTCTTTGGCTCGAACATTTTTTTGCATTTCATTCCGATGCCGCCCATGCCGGCCTCGCTGGCGACTGACTTCAGCAAGGCGCTGATGGAAAGCCATTACATTTATGTCGTCGGCCTGTTGCAAGTCGTCGGCGGCTTGCTGCTCCTGGTTGGCCGCTTTGTTGCCTTGGGCCTCACCTTGCTCGGGCCGGTGATCGTGAACATTCTGCTCTTCCACTGTTTCCTGGAAACTTCCGGCCTGCCGATGGCGCTCATCGTCTCGGCGCTCGCGCTGTTTCTGCTCTGGCGCCACCGCAGCCATTTCGCGGGTCTGGTGAAGCCCTGAGCGGATTTCATCCGGCGAAGTGCGCGGTTGCATCGCCCGGGGCAGAACCGCCAGGCTTTTTTCCATGAGCAAAACCGTCTGCCCGATGTGTGAAATGACCGAAGTGCTGGAACACGCGCATCGTTTTGAATGCGTCACGTGTGGCCACGAATGGGAACGCGCGCCCGAAGCCGAAGCACCTGCCGGTGCGCGCGTTGTCAAAGACGCCCACGGCAACGTGCTGGCCGACGGCGATTGCGTTGTGTTGATCAAGGATCTGAAACTGGGCGGTGGCAACCAGGTGCTCAAAGGCGGCTCGAAGTCCAAGCCCATCCGCCTGGTGGACGGCGACCATGAAATTTCCTGCAAGATGGACGGCATGGCCATCGGCCTGAAAGCCTGCTTCGTGAAGAAGGCTTGAGGCGAACGGGATCGGCTCGGAAAACCCTGCTGGAAGATTCAACTCGTCGCTTTTTAATGAGGATCTTCGCCGCGCAAATGCGCCACGCCCTCGCGAATCGCCGGGGCCAGAATCTCCAGACACTCGCGCACGGCGGACGGCTTGCCCGGCAGATTCACGATGAGTGAACGGCCGCGTGTGCCCGCCACGGCGCGGGATAAAATGGCCGTGTGGACTTTGGCGAACGATTGCATCCGCATCAACTCACCGAAGCCGGGCAGTTGTTTTTCTAGCACGGCCAGCGTGGCTTCCGGTGTCACGTCGCGCGGAGAAATTCCCGTGCCGCCGGTGGTGACAATCAAATCGCACCGCTCGTGATCCGCGAACTCGCGCAGCTTCGCAGAGATTTTTTCCTGTTCGTCGGGAATCACCGCGACCACAAATTGCGACTCCGCGCCAAAAACTTCACGCAGTCCGCGCTCGATCTCAGGCCCGCTGCGATCTTCATAAATCCCCGCCGACGCGCGGTCGCTGATGGTGAGGCGGCCAATTTTCATAGCGGTTTTTTCTTCCTCTCCCCGCGAGGAACGAGCGGGGAGAGGG
>JANYDP010000275.1 GCA_025363535.1 Verrucomicrobiota bacterium
ACAGCAGCACCCAGAACGGCCGCCACCCCAGGGAACGCAGCCGGCGCAAAGTCAACGCAGTTCCGGCCCACAGGAACGGCAGCGAAGCCACCAGCAGCGCCAGAAAGTAAGGTTTCGCCGCTTCGTTCAGCGGCGATTGCCACAGATAAAGCGTTATGGCCTCCAGGTCGAAGATGCTCCAGCCACCGCCAAACCAGACGGCGGCGATGCAGCGGTCAAGGTTGTATTTGATGAGGCCGAGGAGCAATCCCCACCAGAAGTAATTGCGCCCGGTGAGCGGGCCATCCCAACGCCAGAGGTCGGAGAGTTTTGGTTTCATGGGAGTTCAAAAAAAGCCGCGTGCCGATGTTTGCCCACGGCAAGTTTTGGCGGTTGGGGATTTTCCGGCACGATTGAAACCGGCAGGAGTTTTTTCAACCAGCCGCACCACGCCGGAAGTTTGAACTGAGTTGCATTCATAAATTCTCATCCCCCCAGGCCAAGGACTTTCAAAACCTTGTCGCCGAGCTTCACGAACTTGACCATCGCGGCGGCCGGCCAGTGGCGGACTTGCACATACCACGCGGTCGTCGTCTCAAAAAATTTGTGCAACTCGCGCAGACGTTCCTCGGTGTATTCGTCCGTCGCCTTGTCTTTCTCGGCTTCGGCGATGCATTCGCCGAGCATCCGCATGGTGGGATCAATCTCGCGCTTCTTCCGTTCGTCGAGGACAACGCGGAACATTTCCCACACGTCTTTCATGCTTTCGAAATGGTCGCGCTTGTCGCCGAGGACGTGGGTGAGTTTCACGATGCCCCAGCCCTGCAACTCCTTGAGGCTGGTGCTGACGTTGGAGCGGGCGACGGCGAGGGTGGCGACGAGGTCGTCGGCGTTGAGCGGCTTGGGGGACAGGTAGAGCAGCGCGTGAACCTGGGCGACGGTGCGGTTGATGCCCCAGCGGGTGCCCATCTCACCCCAGTGGAGGATGAACTTTTGCTGGACGGGGGTGAGTTTGTTCATAGATTCGTGCGATTCTGTTATTACAGAAATACCCGATATGTCCGTATCTGTCAACTGCCGCATGGAATTTCCAGCGCCGCCGAAGCGAAGCGGCCCGAACCGGTGCGCCTCCCGCAACGATCGCCCAGGACGCAAAAGGTCGGGCGAACTTTGCCGGAGCCAGCCCCGCGACCGAGTGATGCAACCAGCAGCAGCCAAAGCTTTTGGGACTTGCACAAAGGCACGCATCCGGGGCGGCAACCGCCCCGCGCGGGCTTGATTTAATCCCCCAGCTAAAGTCCCGGCGAAATGCACCGATGAGTTGGTTGTCGAGCGAAAGCCGACGGGCGGCTGGCAGCCAAAAAGAGCCAGCGGGGATCACGGTGTGTCGCCCCTAAAATGACACACCCGCGGCAAGGACGTCGCGCAAAATCAATGCCCCTCACGGGGCGACTCACGGAATAGAGTTATGGTCATCAATACTAACTTAGCGTCTCAAAACAGTGCTCAATTGCTGATGCATTCATCCAGCATGTTGAGTCAATCCCTCGCCCGGTTGTCATCGGGCTCCAAAATCACTTCCCCCGCCGACGACAGCGCCGGTCTGGCGGTGTCCATGAAGCTGAACGCGCAAATGGCCCGCATTGATGCGGCGACGAACAACGTCGGCAACGCCATCTCGTTCAACCAGACCCAGGACGGCTACCTCCAGAAAGTCTCCGATGCGTTGAACCGCATGAGCGAACTTTCCATCCTCTCGCAGGACGTCACCAAGTCCACCAGCGACAAGGCGCTGTATAACCAGGAATTCCAGACCTTGGGCGCCTACATCGGCGACGTGGCCAAGAAGGACTTCAACGGGGTCAGCCTGTTCAACGGCAACACCCTCAACGTCACGGTGGACAGCGACGCCAACACGTTCGCCAGCTCCGGCATTAACCTGAGCAACGCCACCTACACCACGGCCTCCGCTTCCACGATTGACACGACCACCAACGCCGTCACCGCCTTGGCCAACGTCAAGGCGGCCATCAACCAGCTCGCGCAAGATCGCGCCTCCATCGGCGCGAACATCGAGAGCCTCTCCTACTACTCCGACCAGTTGGGGACGCTGAAAAACAACCTCTCCGCCGCCAACAGCCGCATCATGGATGTGGACGTGGCGCAGGAAAGTACGCGCTACGCCAAGTATAACATCCTCGTCCAATCCGGCACCGCGATGTTGGCGCAGGCGAACGCACTGCCGCAGTCAGCGCTCAAGCTCCTGCAATAAAAAGCTGAATCTCCGCAGGTGGGCCAATCCGGGCGGCCCTGAAAAGCCGCCCGGGAAATTCGCGAAATGCGAGCCGCCCCTGGAAGGAGCCAGCCCCACCCAACGAGCTTGCAGCAACCTAAACAAGAACTCTGACACAACGCACGAGCGCAGACCGAAAATGAAACTTAACCGGCCATTCACAGCCGAACTCCTCGCCCTGATTTTCAATCGGGGGCCGAAGACGCCGGCTGCCCGAACCGCAGCAGCGACCCCGCCCGGCCATGCAGTTTCTCCTCGTCTGCGCTCGTCGCGCCCGGCTCGGGCCACCAGCCCGGCCCGTCCGGCGTTCCCCTCAATTTCACGGCTCAAGTGCCGGCCTAAAACGCCGATACAGAGCCGTTGGATACTGGCGTCAGGCGGCCATAAACAGCCTGAAGGAATAAACGGACCGGCGCCTTTTCAAAGGCTGGTCCCACGGCAGGGATGCCGTGTTAACAGAAAAACCCCGCAAGGGGTGACTCATGGAAGGAGTCAGTATGGTCATTAACACAAATACATCAGCACAATCGAGCGCAACGTTGCTCCAGCAGTCCAGCTCAATGTTGAGCAAGTCCCTCGCACGCCTCTCATCCGGTTCGAAGATCACTTCGCCGGCGGATGACAGCGCGGGCCTGGCGGTATCAATGAAGTTGAACGCGCAGATCGCCCGCATTGACGCGGCGAGCAACAACGTGGGCAACGCGGTCTCGTTGAACCAGACGCAGGACGGTTATCTGCAAAAGGTCTCGGACGCCCTGAGCCGTATGAGCGAACTGTCCGTCCTCTCTCAGGACGTGACCAAGTCCGCCAGCGACAAGGCCCTGTACAACCAGGAGTTCTCAACCTTGGGCACCTACATCAACGATGTGGCCACCAAGGACTTCAACGGCGTCAGCCTGTTCTCTGGCACCGCGCAGAACGTCACCACGGACAGCGACGCCAACACGTTCGCGACCACCGGTGTGAACCTGGGTGCGTCCACCTACACGACCGCCACGGCCTCGTCGATTGACACGACCGCCAACGCGGTTACGGCCTTGACCAACATCAAAGCCGCCATCGTCCAACTCGCGAAAGATCGCGCGAACATCGGCTCGAACATCGAAGCGCTCGGTTACTACGGTGACCAGCTCGGCACATTGAAGAACAACCTCTCCGCCGCCAACAGCCGCATCACCGATGTGGACGTGGCGCAGGAAAGTACGAAGTACGCCAAGTACAACATCCTCGTCCAAGCGGGCACGGCGATGTTGGCCCAGGCCAACGCCCAGCCGCAATCCGCCCTCCGCCTCCTCCAATAAGGAGTGACGGATAGGATTGTTGTTGTGTGGTCAACCTCGGACGGCGTGCAAACGCCGTCCGAGCTTTGAGTTGGAAAACGGAAAACAAAACATCGCCCGCGCGATGAACAAATAGAAACGGAACAGCGACTATGACAACGACCAGCGGTGTAGATCTGTCAATCTCGGGCCTGGCCACCGGCTTCGACTGGAAGAGCGTCATCACGCAGCTCGCCAATGCCGAGCGCTCGCCCGAACTCCGCTGGCACCAGAACCAGACCCGCATCAACGGCAAGAACACCGCCTTCGACCGGATCAAAACCTTCATGGGCGCATTGCAGACCGACGTGCAGACCCTCAAAGACCCGAAACTTTTTTCCAGCCGCACCGCCGCCGCCTCCGACGCTACCCTGGCCACCGCCAGCGCCGACTCCACGGCCGCGCCCGGCACGTTCGCCTTCAACATCACCCAGCTCGCCACCGCCGCCAAGATCAACGGCACCGCCAACATTGGCAAAGCCCTCAGCCCCACGAGCAATGTCTCCGCCGTCAAAGTGTCGGACGCCAATTTCGTCACCGCCGTCTCCGGAGGCAATTTCACCATCAACGGCAAGTCCGTGACCGTGGCCACCACCGACACGCTCCAGCAAGTTTTCGACAAAATTGCCACCGCCACGGGCAACAACGTCAACGGCAACTACGATCCCACCACCGACAAGTTCACGCTCACCAGCGCGAACGGCAGTGAAATCGTCCTCGGCAGCGCCACCGACACCAGCAATTTTCTCCAGGTCAGCCAGCTCTACAACAACGCCTCGGCCAGCATCACCAGCACCTCCGCCCTAGGCCGCGTCAACCGCACCAATTCCATTTACGATTCGTCCACCCAGCTCAACGCCACCGTCGGCACGGGCTTCAGCACCGCCGTCACGGCGGGCACGTTTACGGTGAACGGCAAGCAGATCACCGTCGCCGCCACCGATTCCTTGCAGGGCGTCTTTTCCAAAATCGCCATCGCCACCGGCAGCACCGTCGCAGGAAGCTACAACGCCGCCACCGACAAAATCCAGCTCCTGGCCGCCACCGGTGTGACCCTCACTTTGGGCGATGCGGCAGACACCAGCAATTTTTTGCAAACCGCCAAGCTGGCCGGCAACAGTAGCGGCACCGCCATCAGCACGGCCGCCGTGGGTGGGGTTGGCGCGGGCGTCACTCATGCCGGCTTCACCACGCCGATCACGGGCGACGGCAACAGTGTCGAACAACTTCAGACCGGCGTCGCTGCCGGCTTTGGTTCGCCCGTCACCGCCGGCACGTTCACCATCAACGGCACCGCCGTCACCATCGGCGCGGGCGACACGTTGCAGACGGTGTTCAACAACATTGCCACCGCCACGGGCAACAAGGTCACGGCCACGTACGATGCCGCTGCCGACAAGATCACGCTCACCAGCACGGACACATTGAACCCCATCACGCTCGGAGCCGGCGGTGACACGAGCAACTTTTTGTCGGTGACGGGACTGGCCACCGGCACCAACAACGTCGTCACGAGCGCCGCGCGGATCGGCGGCACCCACGCGCAGGGAGCCATGAGCATCAATGGCGTGATCGTCAATTACAACGCGGGCACGGACAGCCTTCAGAACATCCTCGACCGCATCAACAACGCCGCCGCCGGCGTCACCGCCAGCTACGATGCGCAGAACGACCGCTTCAACCTGACCAACAAAAACACCGGCGACACGGGCATCGTGCTGCAGGATGTCACGGGGAATTTTCTGGCCGCGACCGGCCTCGCCGGCAGCGCCCTCACGCACGGAAAAAATCTCACCTACACGCTGAACGACGGCCCGCCCCTCGTCAGCCAGGGCAACACCATCACGGCGGACAGCTCGAACGTCACCGGCCTGACCGTCAACGCGCTGAACCTCGGCAAAGTCAGCGTGACCGTGGGCAGCGACACCACCGCGCTCAAAACCGCGATCCAGAATTTCGTCAAGGATTACAACTCCGTCCAGACCTACATCAACACGCAGACCGCCAGCTCCACGGACAGCACCGGCAATGTGACCGCCGGCATTCTCGCCGCCGATCCCGACGCGAACGGCATCATCAAAAATTTACGCTCCCTGAGCTTCGCCCCCGTCGCCGGATTGACCGGGGCCGTCAACCAGCTCGCCAGCCTGGGCATCAAGACGAACGGCAAGGACAACACCATCGAACTGAGCGATGCCACCGCGCTCGACACCGCCCTGTCCGGCAGCCTGAACTCGGTGCAGAAACTTTTCACGGACGCCACCAGCGGGGTGGCCACCCAGCTCGACAACTACTTGACGCACACCATCGGCACCGACGGCACGCTCGCCAACCACATGGCCAGCCTGACCAAGCAGGTCACCAGCATAGATGCACAAATCGCCACCCTCGAAAAAACCGTCGCGGCGGACAGCGCCCACTGGACCAAGGCGTTCCAACAAATGGAAACCGCCCAGGCGCAGATCACCCAGCAGTTGAATTACCTCACCCAGGCTATCAACAAGGGCAGTCTCTAACCCGCGATGAAACCTTTCGCCCTCAACCGTCTGCTCCTGCTCGCCGCCGGCGCCCTCTTGGCCGGCTGCGCAACGCAGGCGCGGAACCTCGCGGTGCTGGGCCCGGAGTATCGGCCGGACAATGTTTTCCACTACCCGCCCAACCTGCCCATGAACCTTCAGCGCGTCGCCGTGCTGCCGCTGGCCTGTGAGGAACCGCACGCGAACCTGCCTGAAGGCTGCGAAGCGTTGAACCCCGTGCTGCTGACCGAACTGGCCAAGCTGAAAAAATTTGAAGTGGTGGCCGTCAACCGCGACAACCTCCGCAGCCGCACGGGCCGCTCCAGTTGGACCGGGACGGAGGTGCTGCCCGTTGAATTTTTCGATTCGCTGCAACGCACCTATGGTTGTGATGCCGTGCTGTTCTGCCAGCTCACCGTCTTCCACGCCTACGCGCCGATCTCCGTCGGCTGGCGCTTCAAAATGGTGGACACTCGCACGCGGCAGATTCTCTGGGCGGCCGATGAGGTTTTTGATGCGGGCCAGAAAAACGTCCTGAACGGAGCCGCCCGTTACCAAGCCGCCGCGTTGCGCGGTTCGGAGGCGGACGGCTGGAGCGTGCGCAACTCCCCCCGCCAGTTCGGGCAGTACGCCGCCGCTCGGCTCCTCGCCACCCTGCCCGACCGTTAAAAAATATTCTAAAGTATCTCCCCGACCCGCCGATGGTAACTCAGAGGCAGAAGGGAAAAGGCTGCCGGAAAGATTGGAGCCGTTATGCAAATAGAATTTAATACGAGCAGAATCACCAAGGCCGACGTGGGCCAGCCCGCCGCGCGGCCCGAGGCCGCCCCGGCCTCGACCGACACCACGTCGTTCACTTCCGCCGCCTCGCTGGACGCCCAGTTGCGAACCGTGCCGGAGGTGCGCACGCACAAAGTCGCCCTGGCCAAATCGCTGATTACCAACCCCAATTATCCGCCGCAGGAACTGCTGGACCGGATTGCCGCCCTCCTCGCCGTCCACAATCTCAAATAAGTTGCCGTCGTTGCCGAAGTTGCCGTAAACACAATCCTCATGCGCGCCGCGAATCACCTGAACTCGTACCGTAAAATCGCCACCCTCACCGCCCCGCCCGGACAAATCGTGCTGATGCTTTATGAAGGCGCGATCCGCTCCCTCGAACGCTCCCTGCCGGGCTTCGACATCAAAGACCCCGCCGAGGCGAACATGACCATCCACAACAATCTCCAGCGCGCTCAGGACATCATCCGCGAACTCAACTACGCGCTGAACATGGAGCAAGGCGGCGAGTGCGCCGTCACCCTGCGCCGGCTCTACGAATATTTTGACCGTCGTCTGCTGGAGAGCAACCTCCAGAAAAAATCCGCCGGCGTGCAGGAAATCATTCAGCACGTCTCGGAACTGCGCGAAGCCTGGGCCACCATGCTCGCCCAGCAAGGCATGCCGCCCGCCGGGGAATTTGCCCCCGCCACCGAAACCGAGTTCGCCGCCGCCTGAAAATCAATTTCTCCGTTTCCTATGAATGCCGACCAGGAACTGACAGCAGCCTACCAGGAATGGCGTCGCCTTGCGGAAGCGGAAAGCCGCGCCATCCAGGCCTGCGACTGGAGTCTCCTGTCCGCCTGCCAGAAAGCCCTGCAACTCATCCAGCCGCGCATCACCCAGTTGACCAACGCCGCCCGCAACGAGTGGAAAAAGCTGGGAGCCGCCCGCCGTCAGCGCGAGGCCCAGGTCAACGCCACCATTTACGAATTGATCGAACTGGAAAAGCGCAACCACACCCTGCTCCAAGCCGTCCGCGAAACCGCGCTGGCCCGCCTCGAACAACTGGATCGCGCCGGTCAAAATCTCAAACGTCTCCACCGCACCTACGCCGGCGAAACCACCGCTGCCTGGTCCTCGTTCTCTTGACCCGCCGGGGACATTGGCAGCCCGTCCGCAATCGCATCCTTCAGGTCTCAACCTCAAAGCGGTCGCCGCCCTTCCCTGCGCTGTTGTTACTGCGGCCCCTGCCGATTTGAAAACGCCTTACCTTTTTTCAAACCGTTCCCGCGCCCGATCCACGATGATCGCCAGCAGGATCAATCCGCCCAGCAGCGTGTTCGAGTAGTTGTCGTTGATCTTCAGAATCACCAGCGCGTGCTGGATGAGTTTGAAGATGATCGCGCCCATCAAAATTCCGAACGGCGAAATCAAATTCCCCTTCGCGCCCGTGCCGCCGATGATCGCCACGGCGAACGAGATGATGAGCCAGTCGTCGCCGGTCTGCGGCGCGGCGTTGCCGGATTGCGACGCCCACACGATCGCCGCCAGCACCGCGAAACACCCGCTCAACGCGTGCGCGATGACAACCATGCGCCGGGTGTTGATGCCGGAAAATTTTGTGGCGAGCGGGTTTGTGCCCGTCGCAATCAACCAGCGGCCCAGCACCGTGCGGCCATACAAAATCGAGACGCCGCACAAAATCGCCAGCACGAGGATGACCATGTAAGGCAGCCAGCCGAGTCCGCCTTGGCCGAGCCACCAGAACGATTGCGGAATCGTGTAGGCGTTGCCGCCGGAAATGCCGGAGCGCAGCCCCATGTAAACAAACATCATCGAGAGCGTGACGATGAAGGCGTCAATCTTCAGCCGCGTGATGACGAGTCCGTGCAACAAACCCGTGAGCGGCCCGATGAGCAAAACCAGTGGCACGGCAATCCACGGTGAAAGATGCGCGTGATCCGGCGCAACCAGCAAACCAAACGCAACCGTCGCAATGCTGCCGACCGCGCCGACGGC
>JANYDP010000027.1 GCA_025363535.1 Verrucomicrobiota bacterium
CGTCCGTGCCCGTACCACGGCGCAGATGAACGCGTGCATCAACAACCTCCGGCAGATTGACGCCGCCATCCAGCAATGGGCGCTGGAAAACAACGCGGGTTCCTCCGCTGCAGTCACGTCGGGTAACATCACCGCCTATCTGGGCCGTGGCGCGAGCGGCTCCATCGCCAGCGTGTATTGCCCGGCGGACACGGCCAAGACTTTTGCCACCAGCTATACGATTGTGGACACAGGCACCAAGCCGGTTTGCCAGAAGGTTCCCGGCAGCACGGCTGGCACCTCTCACTTCATCAACTAACACCGGCGCGTTGCGCCCCTGGCGCAATGGCACTCAAAGGCTTGGAAGCAATTCCAAGCCTTTCTTTTTTTATCCCTTGGCCTGTCCCGACAGAGGACACCCCGGCCGGATATGCCCAGATTCGTTGCGATCATGCAGGGAAATTCAGGCTGTCTCAATAAATCACGGCAGGCATGATGGCTGCTAATTCCACATCCGACTTTTAGACGTGGCAATTATGAAAAATGACTCTTTGGCTCTGCAAGGCAACGACCCGTTTTCAAAAAAAACGACGGCGGGCGGATTTACGCTCCTGGAATGCATGATCGTACTGGCCATCATCAGCCTGCTGGCGGCGATCACCATTCCCAGCATGGTTCGCGCACGCACGACTTCGCAGATGAACGATTGCATCAGCAATTTGAAGCAAGTGGATGCGGCCGTCCAACAGTGGGCGATTGAGAACAATGCGGGTGTTGGAACTCCGATCACGGCGGCAAACATCCGTCCTTATCTGGGACGTGGCAGCAGTGGCTCCATCCAATCCGTGTTTTGCCCGGCGGACATGAGCAAGCTGTTCGATAACAGTTACACCCTCTCCGATACGGGCACCAAGCCGACGTGCGTTGTCCTGCCCTCGACCCACCTGCTCCCCTAAAGCCAGACGGCTCAAAGAAGATCGGGTGGTGGTTGAAGGAAGAGAAATTGATCGCCCGCCGTTTGGGTTGTTTGGGCGCATAAAAATCAATTCCAGCGGGGTCAATGAATCCTGGGAGATGCCGACCTAAACAAGTTTTCCCTGAAACAGCTCAACCGAACCGTTCTTTGACCGAAGCATGAGGCAGAGAATGAGTTGATTGACCGATTATGTTTTCCTTATTTGACGAACCGATTTATGACTTGCAATCCGGCACGGACGTTTTACTAATGACTTCTGAAAATTCAGGAGCTTATGAGAAAGACTAGCAAAGCAGCCAAGAGTGTCAGGGTTTTTCTAGTTGACGACCATCCCTTGGTGCGCCAGGCGCTGAAGGATGCCATCGGGAATGAATGTGATTTGGAAGTTTGCGGCGAAGCCGAAGATCGGGAGGAAGCCTTGAAGGGTATCGCGGCAGCGGCTCCGGATCTGGCCATCGTGGATTTGCACCTGCGGACGTCCGACGGGCTTGATTTGGTGAGGGATCTTTGCAATCATCACCCACGAGTTTTGAGCCTGGTGCTGTCCATGCAGGATGAATCTATGACGGCTGAACGGGCGGTTCGCGCAGGAGCACGGGGTTACATCTCCAAGCAAGAGGCTCCCCGGAAAATCATTGAGGCCGTGCGCAAGGTGCTGGGCGGGGAAATTTACTGGAGCGAAAAAGCCGCCGCCTTGGTGGCTTCCAAAGTGGCGGGGCCGCCCAAGCCAACCAACGGTTTTGCGATCGAACGCCTGTCCGAGCGTGAATTACAGGTATTCGAGATGATTGGCCTGGGCCAGAGCACTCAACAAATTTCCGAAGTGTTGCACATAGACGTCAGCACCGTGGAAACTTACCGGTCATGCATCAAGGAGAAGCTAAATCTCAACAACGGTCCGGAATTGCTTCAAACCGCGATCCGCTGGTCCTTGAACAAGGCCACCCATTGACAGATTGATCAGCCAACAACCAATCCACAGCCTGCTGTCCCCATATCAACGAACATGAAAACCATTTTGAACTTCAAACCCGCCGGCCCGTTTGCGCTTTTTGGACTCGTTTCAATCCTCTCATTGTCGGGCTGCGTAAACCCCCAATCTCACACCCCCAAAGAATCCCAAGCCGAGGTGCCGGAAAAAATCACCTTGTTGGAGGGCGATGTGGTGAAAATCACCTTCCCCGATTCCGCAACCTTCAACACCACCACAAAAGTCCAGCGCGACGGCACGATTAAACTTCCGGTTGTCGGAGAAATACATGTGGCAGGAATGACCTCGGGGGAACTGGAAAAAATGCTGGTGGCCAAGTACGCCGATCAAATCGTTTCAAAGGAGATCAACGTCGCCCTCGAATCCTCCACCTTTCAAGTTTATGTGACCGGTGCCGTCATGCACCCGGGAAAGGTTGTGTCTGACCGTCCATTAACGGCATTGGAAGCGGTATTGGAAGCTGGCGGGGTGGATTACTCGCAAGCCAATCTAAAAGGGGTCGTCGTCAGCCGGAACATCAAAGGCCACCTGGAGCATTTTAAGGTCAATTTGCAGGATGTCATCAATGGAAAAAGCAGTGAAACTTTTCATTTGCGGCCCAATGATATTCTCTTTGTCCGCGAAAAATTCTCCTGGTTCTAACGCTAACCTGGCTTCCCAACTGGATCGTCGTGGAAGTCGCCCTACTGACAAGTCACCTGGATTTTACAATCCCGCACGATGGGCCTGTTATCCTCTCATCAAGGTCTAGGGGCGTCCTGTGGCGGTTTGCGCCACAAAATATAGTCTCTGACACGACGTGAATCAGTAATGTACCTGACTGACAAGCCCTCACCGGTCGTATAGTATCCAGCCGGATTGATGGTCCTCCATTAAAAAGCAAAGCGGTCGGATCGGGGCAGCGGGGAAAATATAAGTTAGGTTTGCTGAAAAACGGACGATTTTGAAGCGGAAGAATGAGTAATAAATTCGACATGGCGTGGTACTGCGCGCGGACAAAACCGAAGCACGAGCATATTGCCGCCGCGAACCTGCAACAACATCTCAAGCTAGAGGTGTTTAATCCCCGGTTAAAAATGGAGCGCGTAACCCGGCGCGGGGTGGTCAGACGGATTGAGCCGCTTTTTCCGTGTTACTTGTTCGTCCGGGCTTTTCGCCACACATTGAACGAAATTCGCTATGTGGCCGGGGTCAGCACGCTGGTTCATTTTGGATTAGAGATTCCCACCGTGTCGGATCAGATCGTTGAAGAGTTGAAACAGTGCTTTCAAGGCGAGGAAATGCTGGCGGTGGAGAACCGCATTGATCCGGGCACTGAAGTTTCGGTTGCAAACGGGGCGTTTCAAGGTTTCCAGGCATTGGTGTTGCGCGTGATGCCGGCGAGACAGCGCGTGCAGATTTTATTGGACATTCTGGGCCGGCAAACTTTGGTCGAAGTGGATCGTCGTTCCATCATTGTGGCAAACCGCAACATGGTGGATTTGATACCGTCAATGGCGGCATTGTGAGAACATTGAAGCAATCGGGCTATTGCTTCTCGAAATAATTATGAAACGGGTTAAAAACCCTCGGCAGACGGAAATTGATAACCGCCTGCAAGTGCGGAGCCTTGCCAAATTGATCCCCGGTTGGCATTATTATTACGACTGCTGTTGGGATCGGATCACATTATTTTCTAAATCGTCTGGACTGAAATGATCTCTCGCAATCACAAGAAATTGACCATGCAACCGGCATCGTCGAAGCCCGGCTCGGAGATGCCGCTGTGGAAGCGGCTCCTCGATATTTTCTGCATCGTGCTGGCAGCTCCGGTCTGGCTCCCCATCATGCTGATCCTCGGAATCCTGATCAAGCTCGCCTCCCCCGGACCGGCGTTGTTCCGCCAGGAACGCGTCGGACACTTGGGTCGGCGCTTCACCTGTTTCAAATTTAGAACCATGCACGTCAACGCCGATACGGGAGTTCATCAAGGACACCTCACCCGCCTCATGGATTCCAATGTGCCCATGAAGAAACTGGACGCGGCGGGCGACCCCCGGCTGATACCCGGCGGCCTCCTGTTGCGCACTTTGGGCCTGGATGAAGCACCCCAAATTTTCAACATCCTGCGGGGAGAAATGAGCGTGGTCGGACCGCGGCCCTGCGTGCCGTACGAGTTTGAAAACTACACGCCCCACCATCGGCGGCGGCTGGAGGCCGTGCCCGGATTGACAGGGTTATGGCAGGTCAGCGGCAAAAACCGGACCACGTTTGAAAAGATGGTTGATCTGGACATTTTTTACGCGGCCAACAAAACCCTCCTGCTGGATTTGCAAATTATTTTCAAAACCGTGCCGGCGATCATTTCTCAAACCAAAGACATCAAGGACAACTCCAAGCCGGATTGCAAGGCGGCTTTGCCGGACGCATCTGTCGAACAGCATCAGTGCTGAACCTGGACAACCCTGAAATTTCTGAAACCAGTTGTATAAAATCACGGAGGTAATATGACAAAACAAATTAAAGTTGGCGTCGTCGGCTGCGGCTATTGGGGCCCCAACCTGATCCGCAATTTCCGGGCGCTGCCGGATTGCAGCCTAAAAGTCATGTGCGATTTGAACCAGGATCGCCTGAAACATCTCCGCACCCTGTACCCGGAGGTGGAAGCCTCAACCGACTTCAATCACATGTTGAATGGCTGCGGTCTGGATGCGGTCGTGATCGCCACCGCCGTGCGCTTTCACTACACGATGGCCAAAGCTGCCTTGCTGGCCGGCAAACACACCTTCATTGAAAAACCCATGGCGGCTTCCGCCAAAGAATGCGAGGAACTGGTCGAGATCGCCCAGCAAAAAGGGCTGGTCCTCATGATCGGACATACTTTTCTTTACTCACCCGCCGTTCGAAAAATCAAAGAACTGGTTGAATGGGGTGACCTCGGGGAAATCCGTTACATCTGCGCCCGCCGCCTCAATCTGGGCCTGTATCAAAAAGACATCAACGTGGCTTGGGATCTGGCACCGCATGACATTTCCATCATTCTTCACATCATGGAAGAAAACCCCGTCAGCGTGAACTGCCGTGGCAGCGCCCACATCACGCCGGGAATTGAAGACGTCACCTCCATGTGGCTGAATTTTTCCAACGACCGCACCGCCATGATTCACAGCAGTTGGCTGGATCCGCGCAAAACCCGTGAAATGACGATCGTCGGCAGCAAGCGCATGATCGTCTACGATGACATCGCCGCGATCGAAAAAATTAAAATCTACGACGCCCGCGTGGAACGTCCGCCGCACTACGACACCTTCGGCGACTTCCATTACTCCTACCACTATGGCGACATGCATGTGCCCTACATCCGCCAGGAAGAACCGCTGCGCTCCGAGTGCCAGCACTTCCTGGATTGCGTCAAGGAAGGCATCAGCCCGTTGACCGACGGCAAACGCGGACTTGAACTCGTGCGAATCCTAGAAGCCTCCTCGCAGTCCTTGAAACAAGGCGGCTCCCCGATTGCCCTCGTTTCCCCCTCCGCCAATGGCGACACCGCCCTCCGCCGCAAAAACACGGTTCCCGCCGGCGGCACCAAGCCAGCCAAACCCGCTCCCGCTGCCGACCACCGTGAAAACGTGGTTCGCGCCTGATCCTGCGTGAGCAACCCGCAATTGTTCCAACTCATCGCCCCCAGCGTCAAGCTGGGCAAGGACGTTCGCATCTTTGGATTCGTAAATCTCTACGGATGTGAAATCGGGGATGAGTCAAAAATTGGCACCTTCGTTGAAATTCAAAAAGGCGCGAGCATCGGTCGGCGCTGCAAAATCTCCAGCCATTCGTTCATCTGCGAAGGCGTGACCTTGGAGGACGAAGTCTTCGTCGGACACAGCGTCACCTTCACGAACGACTTGTACCCACGCGCCGCGAATCCCGACGGGAGTTTACAAACAGACGCGGACTGGGCCTGCATCACCACCCGCGTCAAACGCGGCGCGTCCATCGGTTCCGGGGCCACCTTGCTGTGCGGCATCACGGTGGGTGAGGGCGCGGTCATCGGTGCCGGCAGCGTGGTCACGAAGGATGTTCCCGCCGGCGCAATCGTCGCGGGAAATCCGGCGCGCTTCATCCGCTGGGTTTCCAAGGATCGCGCAACGAGTGAAGTTTAATAACCGGCAAGGTTCGCCGGCGGTTCGCTCTTTGGTTGCCTCCGGCATTCCGGCCCGTTACGTGGTCGTTGAGCTGATCCAGCGTGCCTTCCTCAAAGAACATTTCTTCCGCGTCGGCCCCAGCGGCGCCGCTTTCCATCCGCCAAGAGGAGCCGCTCGCTTCGAATGGCTGGGATGAGTTGATTTCGTTTCAACCGGACTCCTCCATCTTTCACCAAGCGGCTTGGGCAAAAATACTGGCGCAAACTTATGGATTCACGCCCATTTACCTCAGCGCTCATCGTGATCAAAAACCCGTAGCCGCCCTGCCATTGCTGGAGATTGACAGTTGGCTCACTGGTAAACGTGGCGTGTCGCTTCCGTTCACAGATGAGTGTCAAACGCTTGGTTTTTCCGAAACCTTCCGCGCTCCCCTGGTCGCTGAAGCACTGCGCTTGGGCCGCAATCGAGGGTGGAAGTATCTCGAACTGCGCGGCGGCGAAAATCTTTTCAATGGTGCCGCTCCTTCAATTGGTTTTTACGGACATCGCCTGAAACTTTCTCCCGACACAGGTTTGCTGTTTGAACGGTTCGAAAGTTCGGTCCGCCGCGCGCTCCGAAAATCTGAAAAAAACGGAGTGCGGGTTGGGTTTTCACAGACGCTCCAAGCGACTGCTGAATACTACGATTTGCACTGCCAGACGAGAAAAGCGCACGGACTGCCGCCGCAGCCTTTTAATTTTTTCCGCCGCATTCACGAGCATATCCTCGCCTCCGACTTGGGCGTGATCGTGACGGCCAGACAGGAAGACCGGCCCGTCGCCTCCGCAATTTTTTTCCATCATGGCCGGACTGCCATCTATAAATTCGGTGCCTCGATCAAAGCCGCCTTGGATTTACGCGCCAACAATTCGGTGATGTGGGAAGCCATGAAATGGCTCGCCGCCCGCGGCGTGGAGAATCTCAACCTTGGCCGCACGTCGGTTCGCAACGAAGGACTGCGCCGTTACAAGCTGGGCTGGGGCACGGAGGAATACCCAATCAACTATTACCGTTACGATCTGCGCGCGGACGCGGTGGTGCCGTTGAAGGATGAATCCGCCGGCTGGTACAACACCCTGTTTCGCGCCCTGCCCGTTCCGCTGGCCCGCCGCGCCGGGAAAATTTTATACCGGCACGCCGCCTGACTTGAGCCGCCATTGGGGCGCGTCTGGAGGTGAAGATAAAAGCCCCAAACACCGCAAATATGCTAGAATTTGAGCTGGCCCGTTGAACGGATGGACCGTCGGGCCTGTCAGTAACCGGTCGGCAGATGCCGGCGGAGTCCCTGGCCATCAGTCAAGTATTTGCGAACACGTCGGCCGGTAATTTTTATTACATGCAAGAGAAACATAAAACAGCGCCCAGCCCGGGATTCAATCTGAACTTGGCCGACATTTACCATGTGCTTTTCCGGCACAAGTGGAAGATCATCATCGTCTGGGTTTTGGGGGGGATTTCTGCGGGCGTACTTTACTTGAAGTGGCCGGTTCCTTACAGCTCCGAAGCCATCCTGGCCGTTCGCTACGTCGTGGACAAAAAGGATTATGTCATCACGGAAAACACCGCCCCCAACATGATATCCACTTCGCCCGGGGCGGACACCGCGATCCGATTGGAAACCGAAACTCTGTTGAGTTTGGATGTAACCCGGGAAGCGGCGGAAATCCTTGGCCCGGAAACGGTCTTCAAATTGACCGGCACAACCAATTCTTACGTGGCCGCCGCCGTCATCCGCAACGGTTTGGATGTGGATACGCCCAGCCGCAGTCAGGCCATGCATGTCTTCTTTAGGCATCGCGACCCGGAGATCGTGGAAGCCGTGTTGACGCAGGTGATCCAAAGCTATTTTAACGCGCATCGTCGCGTCCACCAACTGAATGGAAACCAGGATGAGGCGTTGACGATGCGCACCGACACCCTCAAAAGCCAGCATGCCAGCCTTGAGGCGCAGTTGAGCGAATTGAAGAGCACCAACGGTGTGACCACCTTGGAGGAAACCAAAAAGACGCTCGCGGATAACATCTCGAAAATCAGCGAGGAATTGTGGAGCGCCGAAACCGAAATGGAAGTTCTTCAGACCGTCTTGAACTCCTTCACCAACGCCACCGCCAAGTCCGTCAAGACCGACACCAACACTCCTGGTGCGCCCACTCCGCCCCCGTCCGAAAAAATCTCTGACTACAAAGATATCGGCAGCCTGCTGGATCAGTTAAAAAGCCGGCGCAGCCAGTTGCGTCTGGATTTTCCCGATCAAAGCCCGCGCGTGGTGGCGGTGCAGGAGCAGATTGATCGCAACCAAAAGCTCAAGACCCAGCTTGAAACAGAGTACCCGCAACTGACGGCCTATCGCAGCACCCCGACCAGCACCGACGGCCGGACCGGCACCCCCGGAGTGGATTTTATCAACGAGAACGCGAAAATGCTGGCGTTCCAAACCCGAATCACCCGGCTCAAACAACACCTGCAGGAAACCAAGGTGCAACTCGACAAGCTCCTGGCCGTGGAATCCAAAATAAAGGAACTGGAACGGCAGCGCGCCTCCCTGGAAACAGATCTGGCGAGCGCAGAACGCCGGATGGGTGATGAAAAAAATGACGAGGAGTTGAACAAAGGAAAACCCACCAACATCCCCTTTATCCAGAAGCCCTCGACGCCCTCCATAGACACGGCCAAGCGCACCAAGATTGTCCGCGCCGTGCTGCTCGGCGCGCTGGCCGCCGGTTTGGCCCTGGCATTTTCGATTGAACTTTATTTCGACCGCTCCTTCAAACGCCCGATCGAAATCGAAACCAAACTGGGCCTGCCCCTGTTTCTGTCCATTCCCGAAACCCAGCGCAACGGCAAGCATCCGCACGGCAAACGCAACGTCCGCCTGCTCTCGGCGGGTGCAACGCCCGAGCAAAACGGGTCGCCCACCGAACTGACCGAGCCTGATTCCTGGAAATCCAATCCCGCCATGCAGCCGTTTTTCGAGGCCTTGCGCGACCGGCTGATCACCCACTTTGAAATCAAAGAGATCAACCACAAACCCAAGCTGGTCGCCGTCACCAGTTGCACGCCCGGCTCCGGCGTCAGCACAGTCGCCAGCGGACTCGCCGCCAGCCTTTCCGAAACCGGCGAAGGCAATGTGCTGCTCGTGGACATGAACACGGAAAAAGGTGCCGCCCACTTTTTCCAGAAGGGCCGGCTCGACTGCGGACTCGACGACATTTTGGATAAAGATTCCAACCGCGAAAACGCCCAGGTGGAAAAAAACCTATTCGTCGTCTCCGAAAGCACGGCGGAGGAAAAACTGCCCCGCATCCTCCATAAGCGGTTCTCCGCGCTGATCCCCAAACTGCACGCCAGCGACTTCGACTACATCATCTTCGACATGCCGCCGGTCAGCCAGACCAGCGCCACCAACCGGGTGGCCCGCTTCATGGACATGGTCTTTTTGGTCGTCGAAGCTGAGAAAACCGACCGTGACATTGTCAAGCGCGCCAGCCAGATGTTGACCGAATCCAAGGCCGTGAATGTCGGGGTCGTGCTCAACAAGAGCCACAACTACGTGCCCAGCCGTTTGAACCAGGAGCTTTGATCCACCCGCTCTGCCGCCTGGTGTGTTGTTCTTCTCCCTTGGCTGAATGTACCGCAACCGAATTTACTACCGGATCAAACCGCTGATCCCAGCCGCCGTTCGCCTGGCCGCGCGGCGGTGGCTCGTCCGCCGGCAACTGCCCCACGTACATTCCCACTGGCCCATTGCGCCCGGTTCCGAACAGCCGCCCGAAAGTTGGCGGGGGTGGCCGGACGGAAAAAAATTCGCCCTGGTGTTGACGCATGACGTGGAAGGTCAGACCGGCCTGGACAAATGCCGTCGCTTGATGGCCGTGGAAAAATCACTCGGCTTCCGCTCGTCGTTCAACTTCATCCCCGAGGGCAGCTACCAAGTTTCACCGGAGCTGCGCACCGAACTGCACACCGCGAACTTCGAGGTGGGGGTTCACGATCTGAAGCACGACGGACGCCTCTACCTGAACCGCGAAGATTTTCGCAAGAATGCCGAGCACATTAACCGTTACCTCAAGGACTGGGGCGCGTCCGGTTTTCGCTCCGGTTTCATGCTGCACAACCTGAGCTGGCTGCATGATCTGAAAATTCAGTACGACGCCTCCACGTTCGACACCGATCCCTTCGAGCCGCAGCCCGACAGCCGGAACACCATCTTCCCCTTCTGGGTTTCCAACGGCAACGGCGGTTACGCTGAACTGCCCTACACGCTCCCGCAAGATTCCACCCTGTTCCTCCTCCTCCAGGAAACGGATCCGAAGATCTGGCTGAAAAAAGTGGACTGGATTGCCGAGCACGGCGGGATGGCGTTGTTGAATGTTCATCCGGATTACATCCATTTCCCCGGCGACCGCCCCGCCCCGCGCACGTTTCCAGTCGAACATTACATCCAGCTTTTGCAGCACCTCCGCGATCACCACGCGAAAACCTACTGGCATCCCCTGCCCCAGGAGATGGCCAGCTATGTCGCCACCTTCCGTCCGGCACTCCGCCGCCGCAAACCCAGCCGCGTCTGCATGGTCACCCATTCGTTTTATGAGAACGACAACCGCGTCACGCGTTACGCCGAAGCACTTGCCCAACGGGGCGATCATGTGGATGTCGTCGCGCTGCGCCGCGGTCCGACCGTGCCCGAAACGGAAGTCATGTCGGGCGTCAACGTGCATCGCGTCCAGACACGCGCCGGCAAAAACGAGCGCACCAAGCTGGATTTTCTCTGGCCGTTGCTGCGCTTCCTGACCGTCTCTTCGCTATGGGTTCGGAAAAGCCACCGCCAAAATCCCTACGACCTCATCCACGTCCACAACATTCCGGACTTCATGGTGTTCGCCGCGTGGTATCCCAAACTCAAAGGCGCGCAGGTGCTGCTCGACATCCACGACATCGTGCCGGAATTTTACGGCAGCAAGTTCGACATCTCCAACGATTCGCTCACCGTCAAATCCCTGCGCGCCGTAGAGCGCGTCTCCGCCAAGTTTGCCGACCATGTGATTCTCGCGAATCATCTGTGGCTGGAAAAATACGCGTCCCGTTCCGCTCCCGCCGGCAAATGCTCCGTGTTCATCAACAACGTGGATTCGGATATTTTCCAACTCCGCCCCCGCACGCGCAACGATGGCAAGCAGATCATCATCTTCCCCGGCGGACTCCAGTGGCATCAGGGCATTGACATCGCCATCCACGCCTTCAACAAAATTTCCGCGCAGGTGCCCGCCGCCGAATTTCACATCTATGGCGACGGCAACATGAAACCCAAGCTCGTCGCGCTCGTGGATGAACTGGGTTTGCAGCAGCGTATCCGTTTCTTTGAACCGCTCCGCATCCGGCAGATCGCCGAAGTCATGGCTGACGCGGACCTGGGCGTCGTGCCCAAGCGCGCCGACTCCTTCGGCAACGAGGCCTACAGCACCAAGATCATGGAGTTCATGTCCGTCGGCGTGCCGGTTGTCATCTCCAGCACCAAGATTGACCGTTTTTATTTCAACGATTCCATCGTGCGCTTTTTTGAATCCGGCAACGTGGACGACCTCGCCGCTGGAATGTTGGAACTCTTGAATAGCCCCGCCTTGCGCGAAGGCATGATCAAACGCGCCGGTGAATACGTGAAGGAAAACAGTTGGGATGTCCGCAAGGCCGACTACCTCGCGCTGGTGGATTCCATCTGCCTCGGTTCAAAAAGCCGGAACTAAGCGGGCACCGATGCGACTCGACCGTTTTATCTCGCGCCAGGTGGTGCACCCGTTTTGCGGCAGCGGTTCGGCGGAACATCTGCCGATCCTGATGTATCACAGCATCGCCGATGAAGCTGAGACCGGCGTGTCCCCCTACTACCGCACTGCCACCAGCCCCCCAATTTTCCAACACCACATGGAGTTGTTAAAGTCCAACGGCTACCGCGCCGTGGATCTCAAAACCGCCGTCACCGCACTCCTGAATAAGCCGAAAGAAAAACTCGCCGTCGTCACGTTCGACGACGGCTACAAAAATTTCTTCACCGCTGCGGTGCCCGTTTTGCAGCGACTCAACTTCACCGCCACGATGTTTCTGCCCACCGCTTTCATTTGCAAGAATCGGCGCTCATTCAAAGACCGCGAGTGCCTTACGTGGAGCGAAGTCAAAGAGCTTCACCGGGCGGGAATGCATTTCGGCTCGCACACAGTCACCCATCCCAAGCTCGTGGAACTCGACTGGCCGCAGATCAAAACCGAGCTGGCCGACTCGAAAAAGGAAATTGAAAACCAGCTCGGCGACGCCGCCGACACGTTCGCCTATCCGTTTGCTTTTCCCGAAACGAACAAAGATTTCGTTCGCCGCCTCAGCGAAACCCTTGCTGAAGTTGGCTACGTGTGCTGCGCCACCACGCGCATCGGCCGCGCCAAACCCGGCGACGATCTGATGCAGCTCAAGCGGCTGCCCGCCAATTCCTGCGACGACGCGAAATTATTTCAAGCCAAGCTCGACGGTGCCTACGACTGGATCGCCCCGCTTCAGGCCGGCGTAAAAAAAATCAAGCGCGCCCTGGCACCGCGCCGTCCGACCGCCAACTCCCGCGCCGCCGAAAAAAAATCCCATGCCTGATTTCGTCGTCATCACGCCCGTCCGCAACGAAGGCGATCACTTCGCCGAGACCATCGAATCCATGGTCGCGCAAACCGCGCGCTCTATGATGTGGGTCATTGTGGACGATGGTTCCAAGGACGCCACCGGCCCGCTGGCCGATGCGGCGGCAAAAACCCATGCGTGGATTCGCGTTCTGCACCGAGCCGACCGGGGCTTTCGTCAACAAGGCGGCGGCGTCATTCAGGCCTTCAGCGAGGGCTTCGAATTGTGCAAAGATTTACCGTGGGCGTTTGCGGTGAAATTTGACGGCGACCTTTCCTTCGAGAAAAATTATTTTGAAAACTGCCTCGCCCGGTTCGCGCAAAATCCAAAGCTCGGCATCGGCGGCGGCGTGATTTGCAAATCCGAAAACGGCGAACTCGTCGTGGAAAGCCGGGGCGACCCGCGCTTCCACGTTCGCGGCGCGACCAAAATTTACCGCCGCGCCTGCTGGGATCAGATCGGCGGCCTGCTCAAGGCTCCGGGCTGGGACACCGTGGATGAATTGAAAGCCAACATGCTCGGCTGGGAAACGTTCACCTTCCACGACTTGAAACTCCGCCAGCACAAGGACACCGGCTCCGCCGACGGCGCGTGGCGCAACTGGGTGAAGAACGGTCTGGCGAATTATGTCAGCGCGTATCATCCGCTGTTCATGCTGGTGAAATGCCTCAAGCGCGCGTTCGCCCGGCCCTATCTGCTCGGCGCGATTGGCTTGGCGTACGGATTCATCGGCGGTTATTTCCGCAAGGTGCCGCGCGTGGAGGATCGGGAATTTTCGCGCTACGTGCGCGGCCAGCAACTACGCAAGCTAACGTTGCGCCCGAGCATTTGGGATTAGTCTGCCGGCCATGTTCAAAAAAAAACTCCGAATCGCGTTGAGCCTTTTGGTCTATGCCGGCGACGCCTTGCGGAGATTTTTTCAAAAGGCCGGGTTGCTTTCGCCGCCGGGAACTTGCGTGGTTCTTTACTATCACGAAGTCACCACGGCAGATCGCGGAAAGTTTGCGGCCCAGTTGGATGTCCTTTGCAAGCTGGCCAAACCGATCTCCGCGCTGAACCCGCAAACCTTGACCGCCGGTCAGCGCCATGTGGCCGTGACCGTGGATGACGCTTTTGTTTCCTTTTGCCAGAACGGCCTGCCCGAACTTGTGAAGCGCCAGATGCCCGTCGTCGTGTTCGTCCCCACCGCGTATCTCGGCCGCAAAGTCGAATGGGGCATGGAAGAAGTCATGGCCTCGCCGGACGAGCAGATCATCACGACCGCCGAGTTGAAAGATCTGGCCAAAAATCCCCTCGTGCAAATCGGCTCGCACACCGCCAATCACCGCAACCTGACTTTGCTCGATGACACCGAAGCGATGAAAGAATTGTCTGAGTCGAAAAAATTTCTAGAGCGCACGCTGGGCTGCCTGGTGAACTCGATCAGTTTTCCGTACGGTGCGTTCAGCCCGCGCCATCTGAAAATGGCGGCGGACTTGGGCTACACGAGTTGCTTCACCACCTCGCCGGCTTGCGTGAGCGGGAAAATTGAAGCGGGTTTGATTGGCCGCGTCCGGGTGGATCCCTACGACTCGCCGTTGGAATTCAAACTAAAATCCGCCGGCGCGTACCGCTGGCAGGTGGCCGTGGGGAAAATGAAACGTCGGCTGCGTCCAGCCAACCGCACGGTGGTCAATGTTTGCTAGCCTGCTAACCAATAATTTCCAGCCAGCCAGTCTATCGTTGTGATGGATACCCTTTCAAATTTTCAAGTCAGCCTTGACACCATTGGCAAAGATGAGTGGAACCGTCTGCTCGGCCAGTTCGACGACGCCTTGATCCAGCAGACCTGGGATTACGGCGCGGTCTGCTGGAGCGAAGAGCAACTCAGCCATCTTCTCCTCAAGCAAAAGGACGTCATCGTCGGGATGGCGCAAGTGCGGATCGTGAAGGTGCCGGCGATTGGCAAAGGCATCGCCTATCTGCGCTGGGGACCGCTGTTCCAAGCCCGCAACGCTGAACCCGATGCCGGTCTGCTGCGTGAAATCATCGGCGCCTTACAGTCGAAATACGCCGCCGACCAAGGTCATGCGCTGCGCATCATGCCCAATGCGTTTGCCGGCACACCGCGCGGAACCATTTGTGAAACGGTCTTGCGCGAGGCGGGTTTCACGGTCGCCGAAGACAACTCGGTCTATCGCACATTGCTCGTGGATCTCGCGCCGCCGCTGGAAGAAGTCCGCCGCAAGCTGGAACAGAAATGGCGCAATCAGTTGAATCAGTCCGAGCGCAATCAACTGACCGTCACCGAGGGAACGGACGACGCGTCGTGGCAGACGTTTGAAAAACTTTACTGCGATATGATGGCCAGGAAGCGGTTCGACACGACCGTCAGCATCAAGGATTTTGGCGCGATTCAAAAGACCCTGCCCGCCGAATTAAAAATGCGCGTCTTCATCGCGAGTGCCGCCGGCGAACCGGTCGCGGGCATCGCCTGCAGTTTTCTGGGCGACACCGGCATCTATCTGCTGGGCGCGACGAATGAGGCCGCGTTGAAACTGCGCGCCGCCAACCTGCTGCAATGGGAGGCCATGAAAAAATTAAAGCAGCTCGGCATCCGCTATTACGACCTTGGCGGCATTGATCCCGAGAGCAATCCCGGCGGCTTTCATTTCAAGTCCGGGATGTCCGGCCAGGACGTTTCGCAACTGCCAGCGTATGATTTCTACCGCTCTTCTAGCCAGCGCCTGATGCTCAAGACCGCCTTCAAAGCCGCCTCGGCCATTCGCGCCTGGAAAGTGCGCCGGCATAAAAAAGAAGTCGCCGCCACCTGAATCAGTCTGCGCAAAAAAACATCGTGGACATTTCCGTCATCATCATCAACTGGAACACGCGGCAGCTTTTGGAAGACTGCCTCGCGAGCCTGCCGGGTTCCAGCACGAGTCATTCGCTGGAGACCATCGTGGTGGACAACAACTCCACCGACGGCTCGCAGGACATGGTCCGCCAAAAATTTCCGGCGGTGAAACTCATCTGCAACGACCACAACGTCGGCTTCGCCCACGCCAACAACCAGGGCATCAAGGCGAGCACCGGCCGCTACGTTTCGCTCGTCAACTCCGACGTGAAAGTGCTGCCCCACTGCCATGACAAACTCGTGGAATACATGGACGCCCACCCAGAAATCGGCATCGCCGGCCCGCGCGTTTTGAACGGCGACCTCACGCTCCAAAGTTCCTGCCGCCGCTTTCCCACCTTGTGGAACAATGTCTGCGACGCGTTCGCCTTTCGCCGCTTCTTTCCGAACTCGGCGTTCTTCGCCGGCGAGCACATGCTTTACTTCAAACACGACCGCATCATTTTTCCCGATGTGCTGGTCGGCTGTTTTCTGTTCGCCCGCACCAAGGCCGTGCAGCAGTTCGGGCTGCTCGACGAGGAATTTTTCATGTATGGCGAGGACATCAACTGGTGCCTGCGCTGCTGGCGGGCCGGTTGGAAGATCGCGTTTTATCCCGCTGCCGAGGCGATTCATTATCGCGGTGGAAGTTCCAATTCTGATCCGGTGCGTTTTGCCGTGGTGCAACAGCGGGCGCGGCAGCAGCTCTGGAAAAAGCATTATTCAAAAATCGCTTGCCTGGGTCTGGCCACGCTGCTGGCTGTGGAAAATTCCCTGCGCTGGCTGACGAGCGCCGTGTCCGCCGCGCTCAAACTCAAGCCGCGCGCCGAAGCCGATGGCCGGATGCGACGGCACGCAGCCTGTGTGAAAGCGCTCTTTTCCAGCGGTGAACCCAAAGCCTCGTGAGTTTGCCGTCCTCGATCAGCCGGCTCCGGAGTTTTTACCGGACGCAGGGAATGTCGGCCACGCTGCGGCGCGCGTGGCTCGCGCTGCGACGCGCGGCCTCGCCGGACAAGATGGTTTTGTTTGCGTGCGCGCTGCCCGTTTCCACTGCCCCGTTGATGAGCGGAACGTTGGAGCGGAAACAAAATCAAGAAGCCCTGTCCGCCGAAGATCTGGCGCGGCTGCTGTCCCACTGGAATCCCGATGCCCTGCGCCAGTTGATTGCCGAACGCTTTGCGGCGAACGCGGAACTCTGGCTGCTGCGCGAGGCCGGAACCCTCGCCGCCTGCGGTTGGACGCTCAAAGAAAAAACCATGGAGCCGCATTACTTCCCGCTCCAGCCGGGCGACGTGCATCTGTTTGATTTTTTTGTCTTCCCGGAATTTCGCGGGCGCAGTTTGAACCCGGCGCTGGTTGGTCAAATTCTCGCCGCCCTGAGCCGCGAAGGTTTGAAACGCGCGCTCATCGAAGCCGCCCCCTGGAACCACGCGCAGCTCGCCTCATTGAAGAAAACACCGTTCGCGCGGCTCGGTCTGGCGCGCAAATCTTTTTTTGGAAAACCGACCGTCGTGTGGTCGGATCGTACCAACAACTAATCCGATGTGTGGCATAGCCGGCAAAGTCTTGTTTGATTCAGCAGCACGGGTGGAACTGGCTGAGATCAAGGCCATGCTCGAGCCGATGCATCATCGCGGGCCGGACGGACGCGGCGTTCATCTGGATCGCAACGCGGGTCTGGGGCATCTGCGGTTGTCCATCATTGACCTCAGCACCGGCGCGCAGCCGATGACCAATGAGGATGAAACGGTCTGGATTGTTTTCAATGGCGAGATTTACAACTTCCCGGAGCTGCGCGAAAAACTTCTGGCCAAAGGTCACCTCTTCCGCTCGAAGTCAGACACCGAAGTCATCATTCACGCCTACGAAGAATATGGAGTCGAGTGCGTCCGGCACTTGCGCGGGATGTTTGCGTTTGCAATCTGGGATTCCAAAAAACGCCGACTCTTCCTCGCGCGCGACCGGCTCGGCATCAAGCCGCTTTATTATTGCCAGACTGGCGACAGCCTGCGCTTCGCTTCCGAGTTGAAGGGAATTCTCGCAGATCCGAAAGTGGGCCGCGAAGTGAATCCGCTGGCGATCCAGAAATTTCTCGCGTTCAACTACGCGCCCGGCGAAGACACGTTTCTGCAAAGCATCCGCCGGTTGGAGCCGGGATATTTCCTGGTCGCCGAAGGTGGCCGCGTCACAACGCAGCAATACTGGGATTTGAATTTCACCCAATCACGCTGGGGGACATCGTTCGAGTCCGCAACGGAAGAACTGCACGGACTGCTGGGTACCACCGTCAAAGACCACATGATCTCAGACGTACCAGTGGGCGTGCTATTGAGCGGCGGCGTGGATTCCTCGGCCATCCTGAGTTTCGCGGCCCAGGCGACAAGCAAAAAGCTCAAGACCTTCACAGTGGGCTTTGACGGCGGGCAGGTGGTGGATGAACGGCCGTTTGCCCGAATGTCCGCCGAACGGTTCGGCGCGGAACATTTTGAGATCAGCATCACGGCCGAGGATTTTTGGAATTTCCTGCCGACCTACGTCTGGCACATGGAAGAACCCGTCTGCGAACCGCCGGCTGTGGCGTTGCACTATGTTTCCAAACTGGCGCGGCAGCACGTCAAGGTCGTGTTGTCTGGCGAGGGTGGCGACGAGGCGTTTGCTGGTTATCCAAATTATCCGAACATGCTGTTGCTGGATCGCATCCGCTCCGCCACCGGCCCGCTGGCCCGGACGGCGGGAGGACTGACGGGACTGTTTGGCAAGCTTTCTAAAAACGCCCGGCTGCAACGCTACGGTTACGCGCTGGGGCGTCCGTTGGCGGATCATTATTTCAGCCGCTCCTCGGGGCCCACTTCATTTTTCAACCGGCAGCGGAAAAGTTTTTTCACCAAGGATTTCAGCCAGCGCACCGCGTCGGCTTCCGCCGCCGGATACATGGCGGGCTTGATCAAACCAGTGGCGAACGAACCGTTGCTGAACCAGATGCTGTATCTCGACACGAAGACCTGGCTGCCGGACGATCTGCTCATCAAGGCCGACAAGATCACGATGGCCAACTCCATCGAACTGCGCGTGCCGCTGCTCGATCATGTGGTGCTGGAATTTGCCGCCTCGCTGCCGCCGAAGTTCAAAGTGAACGACCGGGAAACCAAACGCATCCTGAAGGCCGCCTTTGCCAAAACCCTGCCGCAGGAAGTATTGACCCGGAAGAAGGCTGGCTTTCCGGTGCCGTATCAAGCGTGGCTGCGTGGTGAATTGCGGACGCGCGTCGAGGACATTTTACTTTCCGACCGCGCCACGGCCCGCGGCTATTTCCGCAAGGACGCCGTCACCCGCCTGCTCCGGCAAAACGCGCAGCACGGCCATTGTTCGGTCGAAGTCTTTTGCCTGCTCGTCACCGAGCTGTGGCACCGCACGTTTGTGGACGGCGGAAAAAACTAAACGCGGCGTGGAATCGTCTCAGAAAAAATTGCGGGTTTTGTACAGCTTTCCGCTGAAGCTGGGCGCGGCGCGTGTCTGCACCACGGCCTGGCATCAGGTGGACGGCCTGGCGGCGGCGGGCGCGGACATCACGGTGTTTCCCGCCGCCATTTGCCGCCCCCTGCCGGCAAGCGTGCAAGTCCGGCCGACCCTTGCGCGCGGAAAGTTCCGCCTGCCCAACCGCCTGCTGGGCCGGATGCTTTACGCAACACTGCATGACTGGACAGTGGCGCGCCGCCTGAAGAAAATGGCCGGACAGATTGACGTGGTGCAT
Source organism: Verrucomicrobiota bacterium (assembly GCA_025363535.1). GTDB lineage: Bacteria > Verrucomicrobiota > Verrucomicrobiia > Limisphaerales > CAIQOK01 > CAIQOK01. Next base: position 19,387 of record JANYDP010000027.1, read on the forward strand.
ACATGGCCGCTCGGTGCCCGACAGACGCTCAGGACCGCCAAGCGATTGGGCATCCCCACGTTTCTCGAACGCCCAAACGCACACACCAAATTCGCCTACGAAGTGGTGCAGGAAGAATGTCAGCGCCTGGGCATCACTATGCCGCCGGGGCACGAACACGCCTTCAACAAAAGGTTTTTGCGCCACGAAGAGGCCGAGTATGCGCTCGCTGACCACCTGCTCTGCCCGTCTGATTTTGTGGCGAAGACTTTTTCAGAGCGCGGTTTTCCGACCGCGAAACTCGCGCGGCATCAATACGGTTTTGATGACCAGCTTTTTTTTGCGGGAAAGCAGAACGCAGAATCTGGTCGCGGGCTGACCCTGATTTTTGTCGGTGGCTGCGCCCCGCGCAAGGGGTTGCATTACGCGCTGGACGCCTGGTTGAAATCAACGGCGCACGAAAAGGGAACGTTTCTGATCGCCGGCGAATTCATTCCCGGTTACGCCGAAAAACTTTCCGCGCAACTCGCGCATCCGAGCGTGAAACGTCTGGGCCACCGTTCCGACGTGGCGGAGTTGATGCGGCAGAGCGACGTGTTTGTGCTGCCGACCATCGAGGAGGGCAGTGCGCTGGTGACACTCGAAGCGCGCGGATCGGGTTGCGTGTTGCTGGTTTCTGATGCGGCGGGCGCGATCTGTCAGCACAGTAAGAATGGCCTCATCCACCAAGCCCGCGATGTGGCCACGCTCACTGAACAACTGACGACCTTGGACAAGAATCGTGCGCGGCTGCAACAACTGCGCACCGCCTCGCTGGCCACGGCTTCGGAAATCACCTGGGCGGCGGCGGGACGAAAGCTCTTGTCGCTCTATCGGGACGTGGTGGGTAAAAAGAATCCGGCATGAAAATCAGCGTCGTCATTCCCACCTACAATTCCGCCGCCGTGATCCGGCTGACGCTGGAATCCGTGTTGCGCCAGACCGTGCCGCCGCAGGAGATTCTGGTTTTGGATGACGGCAGTTCGGATGACACGGTGGCCATTTTGAAATCGTACGCGCCGCGCGTGACCGTGATCGAGCAGGCCAATCGCGGCGTGGCGGCGGCGCGGAATGAGTTGAGCCGGCTCGCCACTGGTGACTTGGTGGCGTTTCTGGATCACGACGATCTGTGGCATCCGCGTTATCTGGAAGTGCAGAGCGGACAATTCGCCAGGCATCCGCAGGCGGCGGCGTTTTTTACGCGGCACGATAATTTCAACGGCTACGGAGACTACGCGTGGAGCGATCAAGGCTGGGATTGCGGGAGCGCAACGGAAGTGATTGCGCCGGTGAATTTCGTGGCGCGCTACAACCGCAGCACGGGCACATTTTATTCAATGAGTTTTTGCTGCGTGCCAAAAGCGGTGCTGGCCGGACTCGGCGAGCCGCCGTTTTACGAAGCGGTGAGCGGCGTGGATGATTGCTATCTGTGCAATCTGCTGCCGCTGGCAGGCCCGGTGGTTTATACGCCGGGCCAGTTGGTGGCATATCGCGTCACGGGCAACGCGCAGTCGGTGAACCAGCTTAAAAATTTCAAACTCGTGGTGGACGCCTTCCAACGGCTGGAGCCGCGTTACCAAAAAATCGGCGATGCCCGGCTGCGGCGGGCGTTTCAAATTGAGTTTGCCGGCAAGCGGCGGCGGTTTGGCAAAACGTTGATGGGCGCGGGGCGTGTGCCGGAGGCGCGCGCGCAATTTTGGCAGGCGTTGCGGCAGGTTGGCCAGCCGGCGTCGGCGGTCAAATCCTTGTCGCTCGGCTGTCTAAGTCATCTGCCGAAATTTTTGCAGCCGCGTTGGCCGGCCAGCCAGCGCGGTTCGCAGCAGTGAAATCGTCGTCCGAAATAATTTTCACATGATCCCGCTGGGTATCGCCTTAACCGTCCTGTTCTCGCTCGCCGTCCTGGCACTGCCGCGCGTGATGGCGGCGTTGGGCGTGATGGCGGGCGTTTGCTACATCACGCAAGGGCAGATGTATCTGATCGGCGGGTTTCACATGCACGCGATCCGGATCGTGCTGCTGGCCGGCTTGATCCGGCTGATCGTGCGCGGTGAATTCAGGGGGCTGAAATGGAATAAAATAGACTGGGCGATGACCAGTTTTCTCCTGGTGATGACCTTGGTTCCCACGTTGCGGGAAGGCACGATGGAGGTCTTCATCTACCGGGTGGGTTCCGGCTATGACATCGCGCTGTCGTATTGGGTGTTTCGCGGGCTGCTGAAGAATGCGCTGGAAGTGGAGCAGTTTTTCCACGGCCTGGCGTTCATGATCGTTCCGGTGGCGATGGAAATGATTCTGGAGTGCGTCACGCATCACAGCCTGTATGAACCGTTCGGCGGGATCGGGGATCTGACGATTCGGGAAGGCCGCCCCCGGTGTCAGGGGCCGTTTCGCATCGGCATCACGGCGGGGATTTTTGGAGCGACGATGATTCCGCAGTTCATCGCCATGCTGCACTCGCGGGGCCGGCAATTCGGGGCCGGCATCGGATTGATCTGTGCGCTGATCATTACGTGGACTTCCAACTCGAGCGGCCCTTTGATGGCGGCGTTGAGCAGCATCGTGGCGTGGCTGTTCTGGCCGATGCGGACACAAATGCAAACCGTGCGCCGCGGCATTGTAGCCGTGCTCATCGCTCTGCATCTGTCCATGAAAGTTCCGGTCTGGTTTATCTTCTCAAAACTGGGCGCCCTTACCGGTGGAGACGGCTGGCACCGGTCATATTTGATTGATCGTTACATCCACTTCTTTTCGGACTGGTGGCTCATGGGCACCAACAACACGCATGACTGGATGCCCTACGTGCTGCCGGACGGGAACGCGGACATCACGGATTTGTACGTGGCGGTGGGCATCACCGGCGGCGTCACCGCGCTCGTCTTATTGATCATGCTGCTGGTCTGGTGTTTTCGATATTTGGGCAACGCCCTGCAGGTGTTGCGGGTACAGTTCTCCGAGACGGAATTCTTGTTTTGGGGGTTGGGCGGCGCGCTCTTTTCCCATGTGGTCACGCTCTTCTCGATCACATATTGGGATCAAATTTTTGTGGTTTTATGGTCGCTCATGGCCATGATTTCCAGCGTGGCCACGGACGTGATGGAGAGCGAGCCAATCCCGGAATCCGTTCCAGAAGAAACACCCGATGCAGAACCTGATTTGGCCTGACCAAAAAAGCCGCCAGCGAAACGAGCCGGTGATTGAGCCAAAACAAGCCAAGACGTCACCAAAAGAGGACACTCCCGCAACCCGCTCCGGCGGAACTAATCCCGATTTCCCAGCCGATCCTTGACACCCCGGGTGAACCTGCGAACCTGAATTTTGCCACACCATGGTATCGTCCGTGCTAGCTATAATGTGCATTCGGCGAAAATGATTATGATGATAAAAAACAATTTGACGACGGGCGGCCAGGGTTGGATCTGGATTATCCTGGCGGCCTTGCTGCCGCTGAATCTGCGGGCCAAGGATATTTATGTCTCGCAAGACGGCGGAGGGACAACCAACTCAGTCGCATGGTTGAGCGCGCCGAACAACTGGAACGGCACAGCCATCGCCCCGGGAGATGTGGTGCATCTTATCGGCACGCTGACGAACTCCATCGTCATCGGCCCGAGCGGCGGCGGTGCCCCGGGCAATCCGATCACCCTTCTATTCGACCTCGACGCGAAACTTTCCCGGCCAACGTGGGGCCAGTTTTCGGCGTACGGCTCAACGTCCGCGCTCCCCTCCGACTCGGCCATTTACTGCTCCGTGTACGCGCACGACCTGATCATTGACGGGGGCAGCAACGGCATCATTGAATGCACCAGCAACGGCGGCGGCGGCGCATTCACCAACCACTGCACCGGCATCAACCTTCTGGCCCGGGGCAATGTCGAAATCAAGAACCTGGCCATTCGCAACCTGGGTGTCTATTACGGGACCGATCTCTGGCGTCCCGTCTTCCCCTATTTCACCAACAAGAACGGCACGACCAACTGGTCGCAGCAGGACGTGTATAACAACTGGCCCACCCCCGGTGCCCATGTCAGCAACGAAAACCCCGCTACGTTCCGCTATATGCCCGCTTCCACGGAAGGCATTCGCATCCAACCCCAGGCTTCGACCAACCTGTTGATCCATAATTGCACGTTCGACATGTTGGCCAACGCCATTACCCTCTCGATGTCAGCCGGGTTGGCGAATGCGTGGGCCGTCAACACGAACATTCAAATTTACTCGAACAGCTTCCGGCACTTCAATTGGGGCATCGGCTGGCTGCAAAGCACCCCATTTACGCTCTGCTATGATGCTCAAGTCTGGGCGAACTCATTCGATGACAACGCCAATTGGAACGGCAATCCCAACGGCCGTGACAACCTCAATCCCAACCACGGTGACGCCTTCATTCTGTCCTGCTCCGGCGACGGCACCGGTCCGGCCACCAACTACAACATGCGCGTTTACCGCAATTATTTCGGCAGTAATCTGACCACCAATCTGAGTGCCTGGCTGTATCAGGAAACCACCAAGGACGCCCGCTTCTGGCAGGGGCTGAAAATCTACAACAACATTTTCCGGCGCGACCTCCCGAACCTCACCACCACCTCCGCCTTGTTGAGCATGAATGGCGACGACGTGTTAATCGCCAACAACACCTTCATCGGCACGAACAACGCCGTCCGAAGCATCGGCCCCCCGGATCACGGCACCATCTCCACTTCGTCGGGTGTCGGGATTGTGGCGAACGCCGACGGCGCTCGGGCACCCCGTTTTTACAACAACGTGGTTTACAACCTCAGCGTCGCCGTGGCGTCCTGGGTGCATCTGACCAATCCCATGACCAATGTGGATTACAACGCCTACTACTTTGTGAACCGACCCGATCCCGGGCCGTACCCGCCCGATGGCAACCAGGCGATGATTTGGGGCAATCAAGTTTCCGGCAGCGGCTTGACCGTATGGAGCGGGTGGCGGGCCATGAAAAACGACCTCCATGGCACCACCAACCGCATCTCCTTCGGACTCAATTTCATCCCGCTTTCCTCCGACCAGACGCTGGTCGGCAAAGGCACCAACCTCGTCGCCTGGGGCATCACGGATGATTTTGCCGGCAACCCCCGGGCCTCTACCGGCGCGTGGACCATCGGCGCCTATGAAGTGGCCCGGTCCACCAACTCGCTCGTCCCGCCTTTTCTTAAACCCATCACGCCCCCGTGATTTGGATCAACTCCTGAAATTTCAGAAATCGCGACCCCAAGGATCGCGCTGCCAACAACCCATTAGTCCAGGACAACCATGCTCAATACACTGACCAACACCGAACATCTCAACAGCAAATCCATCCTCATCACCGGGGGCACCGGTTCCCTCGGGAACATGCTGGTTGAACTCATCCACCAACATGCCAAGCCGCGCCGCATCATCGTTTTCAGCCGCGACGAGTACAAGCAGCACGTCATGGCCGGAAAGTTCGCCCACGTTGATTCCATGCGCTACTTCCTCGGCGACGTGCGCGACGAAAAACGCCTGCGCCGCGCCTTTGAAGGCGTGGACTACGTCATTCACGCCGCCGCCCTCAAGCAGGTGCCCGCTGCGGAATACAATCCCTTCGAGTTCGTCCACACCAACGTCCTCGGCGCGCAGAACATCATCGAAGCCGCCATTGACACCGGCGTCAAAAAAGTCGTCGCCCTCAGCACCGACAAGGCCGCCAACCCCATCAACCTTTACGGTGCCACCAAGCTGTGCTCCGACAAACTCTTCATCGCCGGCAACAACTACAGCGGCGGCAACGCCACCCGCTTCGCCGTCGTCCGCTACGGCAACGTCGTCGGCAGCCGCGGCAGCGTGGTCCCCTTCTTCCTGGAAAAACGCAAGTCCGGCGTCCTGCCCATCACCGACATGGAGATGACCCGCTTTTGGATTACGCTTGAACAAGGTGCCCGGCTGGTGTTGAACGGCCTGCGCGACATGCATGGCGGCGAACTCTACGTTCCGAAAATTCCCAGCATGCGGGTCACCGACCTCGCCCGCATCATCGCCCCTGAATGCAAGCTCGAACATGTCGGCATCCGTCCCGGCGAGAAACTCCACGAGATCATGATCGGCCGCGAAGACGCGCGCAACACCGTGGACAGCGGCTCCCACTTCATCATCCAGCCCATGCTGAAATTCTGGGAATCCAACGGCGGCCCCTACACCAATCTCCCGCGCTGCGCCGAAGGCTTCGCCTACTCCAGCGATTCCAATGACCGCTGGGTCAGCGACGACGAGATGAAGCAGATGATCATCGGGCTGAATCTTTCAGGCATAGACGACCTGCTCCAAAAGTGGAAAGCCGGCCAGTAACCAACTTCGAAAAACCCAACGGTTTTAGGGAAACAGATCATGCAAGCAAATCAAGCGGGCAAAAAAATCACGCACATTCCGTACGGCCGTCACTGGATCGAACAGGACGACATTGACGCCGTCGTCGAAGTGCTGCGCGGCGACTGGCTCACCACCGGCCCCAAGGTCGGCGAGTTCGAGGCGGTTTTCGCGCAGTTCACCGGCGCGAAGGAGGCCGTCGCCATCAGCAACGGCACCGCCGCGCTCCACGCCAGCATGCACGCGCTGGGCATCGGGCCGGGCGACGAGGTCATCGTCCCGACCATGACCTTCGCCGCGTCCGCCAACTGCGTCGTGTATCAGGGCGGCACGCCGGTCTTCGCGGACGTTTTGGAAAACACGCTGCTGCTGGATCCCGCGTCCGTGGAAAGCAAAATCACTCCGCGCACCAAGGCCATCGTCGCCGTGGATTACGCCGGACAGCCTTGCGACTACGAGAAGTTGCGGGCCATCGCCAGCAAACACAAACTCGCGCTCGTCTCCGACGCCTGCCACTCTGTCGGCGGCGCGTATCAAAATCAAAAGGTCGGCACGCTCGGCGATCTCAGTTGCTTCAGCCTGCACCCGGTCAAACACATCACCACCGGCGAAGGCGGCTTCATCACCACCAACAGCACCGAACTCGCCGTCAAGATGCGCCGCTTCCGCAATCACGGCATCGCCACGGATCATCGCCAGCGCGAACAGCAGGGCACCTGGTATTACGAAATGCTCGACGTCGGCTACAACTACCGCCTCACCGATTTCCAATGCGCGCTCGGCCTCAAGCAACTGGCGAAACTGCCGAACTGGATTCTGCGCCGCCAGGAAATCGCCCGGCAATACGACGCGGCCTTCAACGGCAACGCCAACCTCCGCCCGCTCACCGCCCTGCCCGGCTTGAGCCACGCGTATCATCTCTACGTCGTGCGCGTGCCGGCAACGAAGCGCGCGCAACTTTTCCAGGACCTCCGCACGCGTGGCATCGGCGTCAACGTGCATTACGTCCCCGTCCACCTGCATCCGTTCTATCAAAATAAATTCGGCACGAAGCGCGGGCTTTGTCCGGTCGCTGAAGCCGCGTACGACCAGGTGCTCTCCATCCCGATGTTTCCCAAAATGTCGGATGCGGACGTGGACACCGTCGTCGCCACCCTGCGCGAACTCGTCGGCTGAGTCGGGCCGGCCAGTTTTGATCCAGGTTTTTCGCCACGCATGAATTTAGTTCGCGCCACTGACGCCCACTTTCCCGCCTTGTGGAGCCGCCTCTTTGCCGGGGACGCGCTGCAATATCCGCTGCTTACGCCGCTCGATATTATTTATTCCAAGGAATACGCCAAGGACTCGAAGTTCGAGGACGTTTCCTTTCTCACCGAGGAAAACGGCACGCCGCTCATGGGCGTCCGCGTTGCGCTGCGCGAACTTCCGGATGGCCGCCGGGAAATTTCCGGCTTCGGCCGGCACATCGGCTATCTCGAAGCGCCGCAGATGGACGCGCCGTCGCGCGATGGTTCCGCCGGGCTGGTGCGCGAGGAGTTGCAGAAACTTTTGCAGGCGAACGAAACCGCCACCGCGTATTACCTCGAGCACCGCCCGACGCTGTCACCCGTCAGCCGCCTGCTGCTCGACGCCGGCAGCAAAGCCACGCCGCGCTTTTCGCAAATCATCAACCTGCTCGCGCCCGAAACGCAGTTGCGCAGCCAGTTGCGCAAGAGCTACAAGAGCCTCATCAACTGGGGCACGAAAAATCTCCAACTGCGCCTGCTCGATCACACCAACGTCACCACCGAGGCGATGGAACAATTCCGCCAGCTCCACATCGAAGTCGCCGGCCGTGAGACGCGCTCGAAGGAAAGCTGGGGGTTGCAGTTCGAGATGATCCGCCAGCGCGAAGCCTTCGCCGTCCTCGCCGTAGCC